>NZ_NMOK02000034.1:0-1299 GCF_003399985.2 Paenibacillus sp. ATY16
CGTATGAAAGACGTTCTAGAGACTGTATTTACAGCTATTCTTCAGTTTCTCAAGGAAGAAAACTACATCAAGCTTGAGCACTACTTCTTGGATGGAACGAAGATTGAAGCGAATGCCAATCGTTACACCTTTGTCTGGGGTAAGGCTGTCGTCAAACAGAAGATGAAGCTGCAAGAAAAGGTGCAGACCTTGTTCGCTGCCATTGAAGAGGCAGAGAAACAGGAAGATCAGGCACTGAATAACTTGGACCTTCCTGAACTCGGAGAGGCTTCCGCCATCACGAGTGAAAAGCTGGAGCAGGCTGTTCAACGGCTTGAAAGCAAGCTTCAAGAAAAGCCTAAGGACAAACCTTTAAAGAAAGCTGTGCGCCTTGTTCGGAAAGATCTTCTTCCTCGCCTGCAAAAATATGAAGGGCAGCAAGAAACGCTTGGAAACCGCAACAGCTTTAGCAAAACCGACACGGATGCGACGTTTATGCGCATGAAGGAAGACCACATGCGCAATGGTCAGCTGAAGCCGGGATATAACGTGCAGATTGGAACCGAAGATCAATTCATTCTCAGTTACAGCATCCATCAACGTCCAACAGATACACGTTGTCTCAAGCCGCACCTGGACAAAGTGAAAGCCTCATTTGGTCAATTGCCGGGAACCATCATCGCAGATGCAGGTTATGGCAGCGAAGAAAACTATGCTTACCTAGAGTCTGAAGAACAACGAGCACTTGTAAAGTACAATACCTATCACAAAGAAAACACCAAAGCGTGGAAACAAGATATTAGCAAGTTTGAGAATTGGTTGTATGACGAGAACGAAGATACCTGGACATGTGCGGCAGGCCAAAAACTTCTATTCCGCTATGAGAGCAGAAGTACCACCGAGAGCGGATACGAAATTGTTACTCGCAACTATCGCAGTATGTCTTGCGAGGGCTGTCCACTAAAGGAGAGGTGCACAAAGGCACAAGGAGATCGAGAAATAAAGGTTAGCAAGGAGTATTTACGGCTCAAGCAGCAAGCGAGGGAGCAGCTAAAGCGCGAAAATGGACATGCCTTGTCGGTTCGACGGATGCATGAACCAGAAAGTGTGTTTGGCCAAATAAAGAATAATCGGGGATTCCGCAGATTCCTGCTTCGAGGCTTGCCGAAAGTGAGTCTCGAGGTCGGGTGGCTTTCGCTTGCCCATAACTTGCTGAAGAAAGCAGCAAGAGCAAAAATAGCGCTGCAAGGGTAACCCTCAACAGCGCCATTTTTATAAAAATCACTCTTTAATTACTTATGCGAGCCGTCTTTACATTGA
>NZ_NMOK02000035.1:0-29716 GCF_003399985.2 Paenibacillus sp. ATY16
TCGCCAGAGCCGTCGCCTGGCTGTTCGCCAGAGCCGTCGCCTGGCTGCTCGCCAGAGCCGTCGCCTGGCTGCTCGCCGGAGCCGTCGCCTGGCTGCTCGCCGGAGCCGTCGCCTGGCTGCTCGCCTCCGTTGTTCTCACCATTGTTGTCACTCGGCTGCGGAGTACTCACTGGAGGAGATGTATACACCGGCGTCGGTGTAGGCGTCGGAGTTGGAGTAGCCGGCGGTACGTATTGCTGCTTCGCTTCATACGCGCCTGTCAGAAGCAGGTCGCGCGTAGCATTGGCTTGTCCGCCAAACTTTCCGTCTGCGCCGTTACTCAGCACCTTTAATTCAAGGGCTAACGCAACATAACCTTGTGCCCAATCCGATACGGTCGTATCCGATCCCGTTTTTGTTTTGGCGTCATCGTTTTTGCCAAGAACTCTAACCAGGAAGGTTGCCAGCTGCTCTTTGGTCACTTTGCCCGCAGGGTCGTAAACGCCAGCTCCGTACCCCTCCGTTACGCCCGCTGATTTAAGCGCTTCGATGTATGGCAGAGCGTAGCCGTTGGCCGCGTCATCGGCCTTTACGTCCTTGAAGCTGGACGTCTTCAGCGATTCGTCCGTTTTGAGCCCCATAATAAGCGAGGCTACCTTCGCGAACTGGGCTCTGTTCATTTCCTCCTTCAGACCAAAGGTGGTGTCGGAGACACCGTCGAAGATTCCCGCGCTGATCATGGCGTCAAACTTGGCTTTTGTTGCCGCGTCCAGGTCCTTCAAGTCCGTGAAATCAGCGGAGGTCTTACTGTTGGCAAAGCTTAAAGAAGCGTATGAGCAGAGAAGTATAACTAAAGCAATGCCTGCGATTTTCTTTTTCATCATTATCATTCCTTCCCCTTAGAATGCAATCCCTGCCGTTTAGACAATCCATTGCAAAACCCCGTCATACAGGTTCATACTGTTTATATCGGAATTGTGAAATCATTCTTAGATATGGGCGGAGGATAATATTGAAAAAATATGAGGCGAAATGCTTACTAAATGAGCGAAATGAGCTGGGAGAAGGCCCGGTATGGGATGAGCGGCTTCAGGAATTGCTCTGGGTCGATATAGAAGGCCGTCAATTACACCGTTACCGTCCAAGCGACGGAAGAAAGCTCCAGATCGAGACGGAGAAAATGATCAGCGCGGCGGTTCCGGCAGAGGATGGCACCTGGTTAATCGCGCTGGCGGACGGCTTTTACCGGTTGAATCTGGAGACAGGCGATATATCCTTGATTGCCCGCACGGAGGAAGAGACGGCGACGAACCGGCTGAATGACGGCAAATGCGATCCGGCGGGCCGGTTCTGGGCAGGAACCATGATCTCCACGAGGAAACGGAACGGTCATCTCTACGTTCTGGAGGACGGAAAGTTATCGAAGCGGTTAAGCGGCATTGGCTGCTCCAACGGGCTGGCGTGGACGGCGGACGGAACGGTCATGTACTACATAGATACCTTCGAGAATGAGGTATATGCCTTTGATTACGACGTTGCCAGCGGACAGATCGCAAATCGGCGGATTGTGATCCGATTCCCGGAGGGGGAAGGCAGTCCGGATGGCATGAGCATCGATTCGGAAGGGATGCTGTGGATTGGACATTGGGGAGGCTGGCAGATCGGGAGATGGAACCCGTTAACCGGCGAAAAGCTCGCCACGATCCCGATTCCCGTCCGGAATGTCACTTCCTGCGCTTTTGGCGGCGAGAATTTGGACGAGCTGTACATTACGACAGCTAGAATTGGCAATGACAAGGAACAACTTGAGGAACAGCCTCTCGCCGGAGCTGTTTTCCGCGTGAAGCTGGATGTTAAGGGATTGCCCGTGCAGCGGGCGAGAGGTTAACGCGGGAGAAAGGCATGAAAATAGATAAAAAGCCGGGAGACTCCGATAAGGAGGCCTCCCGGCTTTTTTAGCTCAATAGATTCGCATGGTTATAAGCGATTCCGCAGGAGCACCGGCGGGTGCCGAACATCGCGTGATACGAAGGCGGGAAATCGGTATTAATCCGTATGACCTGCTCGGCGAACTCCTCGGAGCTCTTTGGTACCGGACCAAGCGAATCGGCCTTTGCTTGCGTATCGATATGCGCGCCCGGCGGAACAAACCTGCCGTCGGGGATCCGCACTCCGTTGGTCACAATCGCGTCCATCGAAACATAGGAGCCGCGTCCCACCTCCGCATTAAAGACAATGGCTTTAAAGCTTACGAATACATCATCCTCGATCAGGCAAGGGCCGTGGATAATAGCTCCGTGAGCGATGGAGACTCTTTTGCCGATAAAGACGGAGTAGCTTTTACCGCATACCTCAATGCCTTGATTAGCCAATCCGTGCAAAATAACGCCGTCCTGGATATTCGAATTCGAGCCGATGAGAAACGGGGTTCCTTCGTCGGCCCGAAGGGCGGCACTGGGGGCAATATACACATTGTCGCAGATGCGCACATCGCCAATCACGCTCGTAAACGGACTTACGTAAGCGGTAGGGCGGATATAGGGAAACCGCTCTACGGGATTAATGGACGTAACCGGATTAGGGCTGATAAACCGCGCGAATAGATTTACGGGGCCTATTGGAAGATGGGAACCCATGTCGTAATCTCCTTGTGACCGAATAGGGAATGCTTTTCTATTAAGCTATTCCGCCAATAGGCAAATGCCACAGGGAATTGTTAAAGCGAGAGATTGCCGCTGACCAGAAGGCCGAAGCAAGCCGCATTCACAAGAAACGTAATGCCGGCGCCGATCAGGAGGCCCTGAACGATGCCGGTTTTTTTATTGAACACTAATATAGCCGGAAGCAGATAGACAATTTGAGCAATGCTGATGAAAAAGAAGCCGATCGGGAAAAGGAACAGCAGGCAGTGCAGCACGGCCAATATTCCGATGCCTAGGAATACATGCTTTACGTGATGCGGCGATTTTTCGTAAGGCGATTTGCTGGGGCTTCCCGGCTGCCTGTTATCTCCGTTATCCCCGTTATTGACTCCAGTCATAGACCTTCCCTCCCGGATGCATATCGAATTCCTCTCTCAGCTCGGCAAGCTTCTTCTCCTGCTCCGCCGTGCGATAGAACATGTTGTAGGTATCAAACGGAATGATTCTGCCGTCCGGATGCGCGATATGCACGCAGGATTTTTTGACCGAACGCACATCAAAGTTGTACGGATCCAGAAACTGCATGATGATAACCCGGAATACATTGTCGTAACTGATATGCTCGGGTACGGAAACCAGCGGCAGGCAGCACAGCAGGCTCTTCAGCGATAAAGCCGAGGAAGCAGGCGAATGGGCCGTCGAGAACAGCTCGAAGATTCGCGACTTCAGCGTTTCGTCCTGCTCGAACACGATGGTATTGCGGCCGCCGTCCAGCAAAATTTGGGGATCGATTAACCCGGTTAACGGGATAGCCTCTCCGCCAAGCTTTAACGCGTAACCCATCGCAAGGCAATCCGGATGGCAAGGAACCGGGATGACATCCTCCGCGCGGAAAATGCCAGATTGATCAATGATGCCCTGCCGTACCTCGCTAAGCGTCAGGCGGTCTTTGGCCGGGTCGAACTCTTCCAGTCTTCCCGCTGCCTGAATCGGCTGGAACGTGACGCCGCGCACGGCGCGCTGCTTCAAGCCGAACTGAATAATATCGCCAATTTCGTGATCGTTCAGGCCTTTCTTCAGCGTAACAACCAGGGTGGTCGAAATGTTGAACTCGTTCAGATGCTCTAGCGCTCTGCGCCGCACATCGCGAAGGTCCACGCCGCGCAGCTCCCGGAGCGTCTCTTCATCGAAGCTGTCGAACTGCAGGTAGATTTCGAAGCCCGGCATATATTGGGCCAGCCGTTCGGCGAACTTCCTGTCCTGGGCGATCCGCAGACCGTTGGTATTCACCATGACGTGCTTGATGGGCTTGCTCTTAACCAGATCCAATATTTCGAAAAACTGCGGGTGAATCGTAGGCTCTCCGCCGCTGATCTGTACGATATCCGGCTCGCCTTCGTTGCGGACGATCGCGTCCAGCATGAACTCGATCTGCTCAAGCGAACGATAGGAGCCGGCATGCGGGGAGGATTCCGCGTAGCAGATCGGACATTGCAGGTTGCAGCGCTCGGTAATTTCGAGCAGCGTCAAGCAGCTGTGCTGCTCATGGTCGGGGCATAGCCCGCAGTCGTAGGGGCAGCCGTAGCGGATCGGAGTGTTCCATACCTCCGGCATTTCCGCGGGCTTCAGAAACTCCCGGCACTTTTTGTAATACTCCGCATCGCTTGCGATTAGTACCTTTTCGCGGCCGTGCTGTCCGCAATATTTCAGAAGGAATACCTGATTGTCCTCAATGATCACTTTCGCTTCAACCTTGCGCAGGCATTTGGAGCATACGCTGCTCGTCAACTCGTAGAAAATATAAGGTCTGTTTTTGGTTGTCATCGTTACAATTCCTTTCTGTGCGAGCGCTGCGGCCGTATAAGCCACTTGGATAAAAGAACGGCGTAATAGGCGAGTCCGGCGATACAGGCAAGCTGTACATTGTTGAGTCCTAGATAGAAATGCGGTGTTGGCTTAATGAAATCGATAACGAAGCGAAACAGCAGATAACCGGTCATAAACAATTGAAAGACTGCTCCGCCCGGCAAGCTGCCTTTTCGTTTCGAACGGAAGAGGAAGGCGCCCAGCAGCAGGAGGAAAGCAATCTCGTACAGCTGCGTCGGATGCCGGAGTACCCCGTCGCCGAAATCGATTCCGGTAATCCAGCTCGTGGCCACGCCGTACGTATGATCGTCAAGACCGGTCAGGAAGCAGCCGATTCGCCCGATGACCATGCCTACGATAAGAGGCACTGCCATGTCGTCGCCCGTGGAGCGGGAATAGCCAATGCGCTTCTTCGTCCATTCGACGCCGATAAGGCCGCCGAGCAGCCCGCCAACAATCGTTTTGCCCTCCATGAGATAGGTGTAGCTGTTCCAATTCTCAAGCGTTAAGCGAGGGTCCTCGAACCAGTACAGCAGCTTGGAACCAACCGCCGCGCCCATGATGGCGCCAACGATAACCCACATGCCCTGCACGATCGGCATTTTGTCTTTGCTTCTTGTGTAGAGGTAGACGCGGAAGCCGATAAAATACGCGAGTGTTTCGAATACCGCATGGGGATGCAGCTTTACAAATCCGAGATCAATCCAGACAGGGAAAGTCATGATGCGCTCCAATCTATCGTATTGGCTTATTTTGTATAGATTCGCTTATCGATACAGAAATCCCTTTCGATTTCCATAAGCTTTCCTCGGCTGGGAATGAGACCGCAACATTAGAAAACAGCTCCCATGGTACAAATAAGGATGTAAAAAACGGGAGGAGCTGAAGCAGAGCATGAACGGATTAAACGGAAAAATGGCGCTGGTAACCGGTGCGAGCAGAGGGATTGGCCGCGCGATTGCGCTGAGACTTGCGGAGGAGGGGGCGGTGGTAGCCGTTCATTACGGTTCTAATCATGATGCGGCGGCCGACGTCGTAAGACAGATCGGACAGCTGGGAGGAGAAGCCTTTGCCATAGGGCAGGAGCTGGGTACGGCTGCCGGCGCGGCTAAGCTTTTTGAAGAATTGGATCTGGCCTTGGAGCGGCGTACGGGAGAGAAGTATTTTGATATTCTCGTTAACAATGCAGGCGTGGGACTTCCTGTGCCCATCGAGGAAACAACGGAAGCCGACTTCGACCTTGTGATGAATACCAATGTGAAGGGACCGTTTTTCCTTATTCAGCAAGCATTACCCCGACTAAGAGACGGCGGAAGGATCATTAACTTGTCTTCTGCGGTAACGAGAATTTCCTTGCCGGGGGTCGCGGCTTACAGCATGAGCAAAGGGGCCGTCAATACGCTTACGTTATCGTTATCCACCCAGCTTGCGCCCCGCGGGATAACCGTTAATGCTCTGCAGCCCGGCTTTGTCGCCACGGATATGAACAAGGCTATGCTGCAGGATGAAGCGGGCTATCGATTCGGTGCCGGGTATTCGAGCTTCGGCAGATGGGGAGAGCCTTCGGATATCGCGGATGTCGTCGCGTTTCTCGCTTCCTCCGAGAGCCGCTGGATTACGGGACAGTGCATAGATGCAAGCGGAGGGTCGCATTTATAAGAATGTGAGGAAAGGCCGGGAATCTCTCTGGAAGAGATGCCCGGCCTTGCATCGTATTATTCGCCAAGCACGGGAAGAAGAACGTGGCTTGGGTATTGCTCGGAGTGATAGATGGTCTGCGTAGCCGGAATCGGCTCCGGATCGTCATACGGGTTCAGACCCGTATTGGAATTCGGGAACGCGACAAATTTGCTGGACGACGTAATCGAGAAGCGGATGCGGTGTCCGGCAGGGAACTGATGCGCGATATTCGGCAGGAAAATTTCGAATTTCTCTACCTGGCCAGGCGTCAGCAGCTCCGGCTTGTCATAGCCGTGACGGTATTTGGCGCGGACGATGTAGCTGGAGAGCAGAATGGAGTTACCGGCTTCATCCACGTCGCTAAGCGCGACAACCCAGTCGGTATCGACCGCCGAGCTTGCCGCATAGAGAACGGCAGACAGTTCGCCGGCAATCTTAAGCGGCTGCTCCAGCTTGTCGCCGGTATAACAGAGAACGTCCTGGCGGAGCTCGATCGTACGGCGGTTTTCCGGAATCCGCTCCCCGGAATCCACGACCGGATCGGTCGGGTTATAGACATAAACATCCGGCGTGTTGCCTTGCTGCGGCTGCCGCAGCGTCAGCTTGCCGTCGCCAAAGGCCGAGTTCGCCCGTCCGCCGCCTCCGAGGTAGAATGGCGTAACGGCCGCTTCAACCGGCGTCCAATCCGCCGATGTCCGCCATTTGTTCTCGCCTACCACGTAGTAGCGGGCGCGCGGCTCCTCGTTAATGCCGTTTGCCGTACCCTTCAGGAAATGGTCGAACCAGCGGAGGACGTTAACGTCGTAGTCGTAGACGACGGCATTCTCGCCAAAGGCGGTGCCTTCCAGGTCACGGGCGCGGTTTGGACCGTGCTCCCACGGGCCAAGCCAGATTTTCCGGTTCGGAACGTTATGCTCGGTGAGCAGGCGCCACGTTTCCGATACGCCGGGGCTGTCGCCGTCGTACCAGCCGGAGATGACGAACATCGGAGCTTTAATCTGGTCCGCACGCTCCGAGTGGGTGCAGTTCTTCCAGTATTCGTCGTACTCGGGATGCTGGCTCCAGAAGTCCCAAGGACCGGAATTCCTGCCGATCATCTGCTGCGGGATGTCTCTGATCGGACGCGCTTCAACGGCCTTGGCCGGATCAACGGTAATGCCGCCAAAGATCTCGAAGTCTGTCCGGGTGCCAACCGACTGGGCAAGCGTCCAGGAGAGCAGCGGCCAGGAGCAGACGGTGCCGCCGCGGCGGACCGTATCGACAAACGGCGACCCGACGTTAACTTCGTTCACGACCGCCTTCAGATTCGGATGTCCGCTGGTGGATGCCGCCATGACGACGTAACCAAGATAGGAGGCGCCCCACATGCCAACATCGCCATTCGACCATTCCTGGGAAATAATCCAGTCAATCGTATCGCTGCCGTCCTCGCGTTCGTAATAGAACGGGACAAGCTCGCCTTCGGAATCGGCGCGTCCCCGGACATCCTGGTTCACCACGGCATACCCCTTGTTCGCCCAGCGCAGGAAATGCTCCTTCTTGCCGGCCCGGTCATAGCAGGTTCGGACAAGAATCGTCGGCAGCTTTGCACCCGGCTGAATGCCTTCCGGCAGATAGACGTCGGTTGCGAGCTTCAGACCGTCACGCATTGGAACCAGGAACGTACCGAGATCATTTACGCCGTATTCGGGCTTGGACAGCAGGGCATCGTCGTACACGACAAGCGGAGTGAGCTTCTCCATGCCTTCCTGCACGATAATCTCCATGCCGTAGCGGTTCGGGCAGAGGAAGGCGATAACGGCGCCGTCCAGCGTTACGATATCCACGGCTGTGTCCTTCCGTCTGGCCCATACCTGAGAAATGCGTCCTTGCTCATCGGTATAAGTGAGATGTCGGTGATAGGTTTCGCCATTCGCGGTCACAACGCGCTCCCCGGACCATTCGGTCTTGCTGTAGACCGGGAGATTCTCGCTAATCTGCTGAAGGGGGAGAATATATTTCGTCTGCGGGTCCAGCGCATGCTCCCGCATCTGCGTGCGACGTCTGCGGTCTACTCTGGCATGCATCACTTTATCCTCCGTGAAACGAAGCTTACCCTCGTATACGCCCGTGCAATAAAAGTTGTAAATCGTCATATGCAGCTCCTCCTATCCCCATACCTGTTCGAAAATACGCAGCCAGTTGCCGCCAATGATCTTGCTGACTTCTTCATCGGAATAACCCCTTGCCACGAGTCCCCGGGTAAAGTTGATGAACAAGCCGTATTGCTCGAGTCCGGCGACAAGCTCGGTGGACGGTCCGTCTCCTTTGGCAAAGCCAAGCTTAGGGGCGATATGCTCTTTGAAATAGACGAGGGACCAATCGACGTCGCTCATGGGCCAGTCTGTTCCGATACCGACATGGTCAACGCCAACTAGACGAACGATATAGTCGATGTGATCGAGCACATGATCGATGGTTGTAGCCTGCGGATCGCCGTGAACGAACCATGGCATGGCGAATACGCCGATTACGCCGCCCGTATCGGCAATCGCGCGAAGCTCGGTATCGCTTTTGCAGCGGCGGTGAGGATAGATCGCTTCTACGCCCGTATGGGAAGCGATAACCGGCTGGGTGGAGAAACGGCAGGCATCCAGCGTGGTTTGCTCGCCGCAATGGCTGGTGTCGACAACGATGCCAAGCTCATTCATGCGGCTTATAAACGCCATGCCGAAGTTAGAAACGCCGCCATTCGCCAGCTCCATACACCCGGAAGCGATGGCATTCTGATTATTATAGGTTAATTGAAGCACCCGAAGGCCAAAGCCGTGAAGAGCCTCGAGCAGGTCGAGGTTCTTGCCGAGACCGCCCGGATCCTGCGAAGTGACGATGCCGGCTTTAAGCCCTTTGCGCTTGGCTTCGCGGATATCGTCTGCCGTTAGCGCCTTCACAAGCCAGTCGAACCGGTCGAACTGCTCCTGCATTTCGCCCATGCTCGTTATAATTGCTTCCGGGCTGGACAAATCCACTTCCCGGTTGCCGGCCGTGATTCCGGAGCGGTACCACTCTTCCTTGAAGGCAGGCAGTTCGCCGCTTACGGACATTTGCCGCAGACGTTTGGCAGGGAGGGCGCTGTATGCCATCGGGTCATCCTTCAGGGCTTCGCATTCTTCTTTGATTTGCGCCGATACTTCGGCGGGAACAACGCGGGGGGATAAAGGACCCTGGAACAGCAGATCGATTACGATGCTGCGTTCATGGATGTCCAGTGCCCGCTTTTCTTGCTCCGGGGTGAGGTGAAAGTCGTACAATCCTTGATGATCCTTCATGATGACACGCTCCTAGATTGCGATAGTTATACCTTTGCCTTGAAGCTTGGCTTGCTCATACAGATAAGCCGCCACGGCCAGATCCTCAACGGCCAGGCCAAGCGATTTGAAGAGAGTAATGTCCTTGTCCGAGGCTCTGCCCGGAGCAAGGCCAAGAAGGATTTCGCCAATCTCGCCGATAATATGATCGCTGCCGATCGCCCCCTCTTGAAGGGGAATCAGATAGTCCCCGGCTTCGTTTACGGCCGATTCATGCCGGTCGACATACAGCTTCGCCTGCCGGACAACGCTTGTAGCGAGCTCCCGGTCGGGAGCCCGGCAAGCGCCAACGGCGTTAATATGCGCGCCTTCGGGAATCCACTCTCCCTGCAGAACGGGAGTTGTAGAGGAGGTGAGGGTACAGATAATATCGGCCTCCGCAACGGCCTGCTGCGCGGTAGCCGATATCTCGATCGTCAGCTCCGCGTATTTGGCGCCCATCTCATGCTGAAATCTGGTCGCATGCTCCAGGTTAGGACTCCATATACGGACAAGGTCGATCGGGCGGACAAGAAGCGATGCCTCGAGATGAGTGCGGGCTTGCTCGCCTGTTCCGATTAACGTAAGAACCCGCGAGTCTTCTCTTGCGAGCAGCTTCGTTGCGGCCGCACTGACGGCGGCGGTACGTATGGCCGTTACGTTACGGCCGTCAACAATGGCGTTTATCGCGCCATTCTCCGCGTTAAACAAAGCAATAACGCCCTGATGGGAGGGAAGGCCGCGGTTATGATTGTGAGGGAAGACGCTGATCAGCTTCGCTCCAACGGCCTCCTGCGAGGCGAGATACGCCGGCATGAGTCCCATTAAGCCGCCCTGGCGGACGGGAACAACGGACCGGAGCTGCTGTTCGGCTTGTCCGGCGGACAAGTCGGACAGGACGTTTTCCATAATCGGAATGCAGGCTTCCATCGTTAATAGTTCGGATACAACGTTACGGTCAATGACTAACATGATGCGCTCACCTGCTTGCTGTCGAATGTAGATCTATTTTATTTTACCTCAAAAATATTAGGGAGTGTAAGCGTTGCTTGGAGCAGCAAAAAAAAGAGCCCGCCGGTTATCCGGCAAGCTCTTCCAAGAGGGACCGATTCTAGCCGAACTGGCTTCGGTAGATGGTGTTTCGGCCGTTTCTTTTGGCCGTGTAGAGGGCCTGGTCGCATTTCGTATACATCGATTCCATATGGGTGTGCTGATCCGGAACGACGGTGAGCACTCCCATGCTTATGGTGTAGGAGACAGGCAGACTGGTCGGAGCGGATTGCAGCATGATCTTAATCCGTTCGGCCAGCGCGCTTGATTCCAGCTCGCCCTTGCCGGGAAGCAGAATGCCGAATTCGTCTCCGCCGTAACGCACGAACAAGTCGTCCTTGTCCAAGTAATGCCGGATTCGCTTCGTTACGTCCTGCAGCACGAGATCGCCGGTATGATGGCCGTATTTATCGTTAATGTCCTTAAAGCTGTCGATATCAAACAGCAGGTACGAGACCGTCTCGCCTTTCTTGGCATAGTGATTCAAGTACCTTTTGGCGCTGGTCATAAACGTTCTTCGATTTAACGCACCGGTCAGATCGTCATAGCTTGCGTAATGAAGCAGCTCTTGGTTAGTCTTTTCCTTCCACAGCAGCATAAAGCCCATTATCCCCAGGATCGTAAGAATATAGATCGTCATCAGATAGAGCAATTGGTAGATCCCCGGCGTGAAAAAGCTTGCGGGAATATCCGTAAAGAGAGCGGTTGTTCCTCTGACCAGATTGGCCGCAATCACAAACAGATAAATATAGCCTATGACTTTCATTAGCGGGGAAGGTCCTTTGATCAGCCTGTACATAGGGGCAAGTATGATGGCGAGAGCGGCAGAGCAATAGGCGATCCGGGCCTCCTCTTCGTTATGGATCAGCATAATGAGGTGAAAGCCCGCAATGCTGAGAGGGATAGCCAGCCTGTACATGATTTTATAGCGCGTCCGCCATTCGTTTCTTAATCGCAACATGGAGATGGTCTCAAGGGAGGCTCCGACGAACATGAGGGAATTGGCAACGGAGATAGTCAGAAAGTCCGGGATCTCTCTGCGCAGGACAACAAGAAACCAGGAGCAGGATTGAAGGCATTTGGCCAGGAAAAAGATTCTGACCGGCAAGGCTCTAATCACATCCCGCCAATAAGCGCTTATAAGGATGAAGGTAAATAAATAAGCAATTCCAAGAAAAATAAGGATTGTTGTCGAATCCAGCAGTATGTTAATGGTGGTCACCAGCCTGACGAGAAAATATCCGTTACTGCCGATTATAACAGGATGCAGGAAACGGTTGGAAGACGTTGTTCGTAAAATTAATCCTGGATCTTATTTCAGCTACGTTTAAGGAACAGGAGATACACTGTCAATTATAGGACATTTGACGGGTGTAGAGGAGGCAATGTTATGGCAAATTCCAAATGGGTGAAATGGGTTGTCGGTCTTTCCAGCGTAGCGTTATTTACGGGGATGGTGGGCGTTATCAATCATTCATCGGCAAATCCAACAACAAGTCCGGTCAGCAGCGACGTTCTAAATAGCAGTCCATCCGATGAAGGAATCCAGGGTAATGACGGAACAGGCTCCTTCGAGCAAAGGCCGTTTGGCCGCGGGCGCGGCATGGGACACGATTTTGGCTCGGGAACGGACTCCGGAACTGGTTCCGGCGACGAAGGCATGCGGACGCATGCTTCATAGCGGGGAGGGAGCATAGATGGCATTGCATAGATTCCGGGCGATGAATTCGCAGTTTTTCACAAAAGGGCTGCATGAAGGCGCGCAGGCGATGGCGGAGAGCTGGATCAGCTTCGTAGAAGAGAAGCTCAGCCGGTTCAATCCGCACAGCGAGCTGTCCCGAATGAACCGGTCTGCCGGACAACCTTTTTCCGCCTCCACGCTGCTCTATGAAGTAATGGCTGAGGCCAACCGTTATTATGAAGCGACAGACGGTCTGTTTAATCCTTATATGGGACATGTCATTCGCGAGCTTGGATATTCCGGGACGTTTGAATCCTTGGCGGAGAAGTCGGCGCATGTGAAGCCGGTGTTTGCAGCTAATCCCTTTGATTGCGAGCAGCCATTGATTCTGGACCCGGGCACAAGAGCGTTAACGCTGAATTTGAAGCTTGCGGTCGACCTGGGCGGATTCGCGAAAGGATGGAGCGCCCATCAGCTGTCCCTCATGATTCAGCATGCGGGCGTACGTTCCGGTGCGATTGGAGCGGGAGGAGATATTGCGCTGTGGGGCGTGCCGGACGAAGGCTGGTCGGTTGGCATCGGTGATCCTTGGGAAACAAGCCGGGATCTGATGACGCTTCGGGTAAGGTACCCGGCGGGCATCGCCACAAGCAATACGGTTAGAAGGCAATGGAAGGACAGCGCCGGCCACAGCCGCCATCATATTATTCATCCGCGCACGGGAGCGCCAGTCGAATCGGATCTGGCCCAGGTGACGCTGTTTGCGCCCAATCTGGCGGACGCCGAGGTATACGCGAAATGCGTCCTGCTTCTCGGCCGGGAGCAGGGCTTCGAATGGCTTGCGGGCAATCATCCGGCCTGCGCGGCGGTAGGCGTGCTGCATGACGGATCGATCCGGACGGTTGGCCCCATCGGTCAGTATGCGGAGGAAAGGGGATTATGCGTATGAATCAGATATTGGATGCTCTAAGCGTATGGACCACAACCCGCGCGGCGGGCATTACGTCGTATTTGTTCCTGTTTCTGTCCACGATTGCCGGTATTTCCATGGGATCGCGGCTAATTAAAAATAAAGCCAAAGCGACGGTGCTGACTATTCATCAATCCGCGGGCTGGTTCGGCTTTCTGTTCGGCATGATGCACGGAGCCGTGCTGCTGTTCGACCAATACGTGGGCTATTCCGTAAGCGGACTGCTGATCCCGTTCACGACCGAATCGCATCCCGTTCTAACGGGCATGGGGACACTCTCGTTTTATATGTGCTTTATTGTTATCCTGTCCTCCGACATGATGAAAAAGCTTGGCAAGAAAGCGTGGAAGATGACGCATATGCTGGCATTTCCCGGGTATTTTCTAGCCCTCCTGCACGGTCTTCTGATCGGCTCGGATTCAAGCTATCCTTGGGCGCAGGCGATGTACGGGGCGACGGGTATGATCGTAGCGGCGCTTACGGTCTACAGGGTATGGACGGCGAAGAAGGATAAGCGCGATGATCCAAAGAGCGGGCGGGTGACTTATCCGCATGGGAAGCCGATCATTCTTGAGCCCCGCGACTATAAAGTGCGATAAGGCCCTTCAGAGGGTCTTTTTTTATTCTAAAGAATATGTCGGTGATACAGGCTATTGAAGGAGACAACTTTCGCACCTCCCGCATAAAATGTAAGCGTATCACATTCCTCGAATTCGGAGGTGATGAAAAGTGCTAGGATCGCTTACACTTTGGATGGAAGTTGCTTTGTGGGTCGTGCTGGGCTCGATGGGATTAAACCTGTTGGTTGACTTGTTCAAAACGGTAACAGGCGGCAAATTCTCATTGGACTTCGTATTGGGCTACCTGAAAGACCTGTTGTACTACGTGATGCCGCTGCTTCTTCTTGCGGGAATTTCTTTAATGGACGTAACAGGCTGGGTCGTTCTGGTTGGTTATTACTTGGGCGCGCTCGCAGTGCTCCTGAAGTATCTCATGGACTTGAAAGGGAAATTATAATCCATGTTGGATGCGGCAGTCGGCAAGCGGTTAAACAAGGGCTGAGCATCTTCGGATAGGATAGGCCGGGGCTTCTTACGGGAGGGTTCCGGCCTTTAGTTTGCGCGAACCGGACGGCAGAAGCCCCCGTGTAACCAACCGAGCCCCATGAGCACCCTTGTACCCCCTTGTGCCTGCATCACGCCTAACGAATCTAGGTAACGCTATTCGGCTGATCTGGCGGGATTTTTATTTCTAACGAAACTACCTCACGCTATTCCATGCCGCAGCCCTGCTTTTTACCGTCAAAGTGTCCGATAGCGTTACTACGTTTCGTTAGACTCGGGAAACGGCTGATTTTCGCCAAATAGGCATATGACGTTTTGTTAGCGCGGAAAGCCCCCTGGCCCGGCACTCTTTGCAAGTGTATGGCAGAGGGCTTTTTTGGCATGATCAGCTTTCCTCAAGGCAATAGAGCCAGGAAGGACTTCGTCGCCGAGGACATCGGTATTCCGCGGAGCGTAGCAATGCCGATATGGCGGCCGGGCAAAGGCTCGGCTAGAGGGATTTCAACCAGCTCCCCGCGTTGTAGCTCCTCCATAACGTAGTTGCGAATGACAAAGGCCAGGCCAAAGCCGCTTTTGGCGAATTGGACAAGCAGATCCACGCTGCCGAGCTCGAATTCAGGGGTAAACGCGATTCCGCGGGCCGCCGCGTAATCATCCAGATAGCTTCTTGTGCTGCTTCCTTTTTCGAGTAGTAACAGCGGATAAGAATTCAACTGGTCCAAGGTAATCGGCGGGCCGTCAGAGAGCGATTGATAACCTTTGCCCCCGACAAAACAATCTTGAAGCAGCGTGCTTTCGCGTATAGCGACTTGCTTGTCGGATACGGGCAGGCTGACAATGCCGAAGTCAATCTTGCCTTCTTTAAGGAGAGCAAGCGTCTCGGGGGTTGTCCGGTTCGTTACCCTGACGCGGACGCCGGGATACTGCTCGTGGAATCGCTCCAGGTAAGGCAGCAAATAATGCTTGCACAACGTGTCGCTCGCCCCTATCGCAATTTCCCCGTTATGGAGATTATTCATTTCGGCTATCGCTTTTTCCCCGATCTGAACGGATTGGAAGGCTTGCTCGATATATTGCAGCAGCACGGCTCCTTCTTGGGTTAAAGTGACTCCCTTAGGCGTACGGAAGAAAAGCTGTCCTCCAAGCGTGCTCTCCAGCTGCTTGACCGTATGGCTTACCGCAGGCTGAGTAATATGCAGCTGCTCCGCGGCTTTCGATAAGCTTCCGGTTTTGGCAATCCAATAAAAAACGCGGTACCACTCCAAATTCACTTCCATAGGTATTCCTCACATTTATATCAGATATTAGTTATATGAATTATTCTAATACATTTCCCGGGCTTTATCATTAGTAAGTAAGCAATTGATGAAGCGGAGGTAATGAGAATGACAGTAACGGCTATTGTAGGCGCAAATTGGGGAGACGAAGGAAAAGGGAAGATGACCGATGCATGGGCGGCGCAATCCTCCTATGTTGTCCGGTTCCAAGGCGGGAGCAATGCGGGGCATACGATTATTAACGAATTCGGGAAGTTTGCCCTGCATATGCTTCCTTCGGGCGTTTTTAACCCAAACGTTACGAATGTGATTGGTCCCGGCACGGCACTGGATATGGGCGTTTTGCTGGATGAGCTGAAGGCTTTGTCGGCACCGGGAGTTCCAACTCCTAAATTAATCATTTCGGATAGAGCCCAGATTGTATTGCCGGTGCACCGGCTGTTCGATGAACTGGAAGAGGAGAGGCTGGGAAGCAACAGCTTTGGCTCCACGAGACGCGGCATTGCTCCTTTTTATGCGGATAAATATACCAAGCTTGGGATTCAGGCTGCCGATTTGCTGGAGCCTGCCCGTTTGCTTAAGCGCTTGGAGCGGCTGTTAGAATCGAAAAACGTACTTCTGCAGCATCTTTACGGCCAACCTCCCATGCAGGCGGAAGACTTGCTGCCGGAGCTGCTTGAGCAAGCGAAGCTTCTGGCACCGTATATAGGCGACACCGCATCGCTGCTTCAGAAAGCCTGTATCCATGGAGAACCAATTCTGCTGGAGGGGCAATTAGGGGCGCTTCGGGATCCCGATCATGGGATCTATCCTTTTACCACCTCCTCTTCGACGCTTGCGGGCTTTGCCGCGGTTGGGGCAGGAATTCCTCCGTATGCCATCCAGCAGATCGTTGCCGTAACAAAGGCTTATTCCAGCTGCGTTGGCGCCGGGCCGTTTGTATCCGAGCTTCATGGAGCGCAGGCGGAGGAGCTTAGGCAGCGGGGCGGAGACGCAGGCGAATACGGCGTAACGACCGGCCGGCCTAGACGCGTCGGATGGTTTGACGCCGTTGCTACGCGATACGGCTGCCGTCTGCAGGGAGCGACATCCGTCGTATTAACGAACCTGGATGTCTTGGGTTATTTAGACGAAATTCCGGTTTGCGTCGGCTACGAAACGGATGAAGGGATTACCGATTGCTTCCCTATTACCTCCAAGCTTGAAGAAGCAAAGCCCGTGTACAAAACAATGCCCGGCTGGAAAAGCCATATCTCCGATATTAGGCAATTCGATGATTTGCCTCTTGCGGCCCAAAAATACGTAGAGTTCGTGGAGTCCGAAATTGGCGTTCCGATCGCGACGGTTTCCGTTGGACCTAGACGCGATCAGGTGATTGCGAGATAAGTGAAGTGTAAGTGAAGGGGCAATTCTCCGGGGCTTTCGGAATACGATGGAAATAAGGCTTCTTTACGGTAGGTACACGGAGGTGGTCTTATGGGGAATAAAGCTGTTTTGGAAGAGCTGCTATTATCCTGGCCGGGCGTAACGACGGGCCCTCACCGGTTCGGCGGTATCGAATTTGCGGTGAACGGCAAGGAGATCGGACATCTTCACGGTGAGCGGCTGGTAGATCTGTTATTGCCAAAGGCCAAGCGGGATGAGGCCGTAACGAGCGGAAAAGCCAGGTCTCATCATATCCTGCCGGAATCCGGCTGGGTCTCCGTCTATTTGAACACCGAAGACGATCTTGCCCATGCCATTGAGCTGCTGCGTTTTAACTATGAACGGTTTGCCCAAGAAGGCAACGTTCCCTAACGGATTGGGCGCATATTCCATTCCTCCTTCGCTCATACTGTAAGGAGCTTGAAGCAGAGGAGGAATATAAAGTGGACATTAACCGCGCCAAGGAAATTGCCGCTTCCCCGGTAATGGAGGACGTGAAGTATAACGGGAAGCAGGTCTATATTCAGCACGTGGATGATGCAAACGAGACAGCGCGCATCTATCCGTTAACCGATCCGGAGCAGGAGCTTGAAGTGCCGGTTCGCAGCTTGGTTGAGCAATCATCTACAATGGGAATGGAAGTTGATCAAGTGGCATGTCGGGCTTCCTTAGACGGAAACTAATAATTGGTTTTTGTAAAACAAAGCATGGCGGGTTACCGCTGTGCTTTGTTTTTTGTATAATGAATCTTTCAGCAGTTAGTCAGCCGGTAGGAGAGAAGAACGTTCATGAAACAAAAAGCGCAATTGAAATCCAGTTTGCTATTAATTCTTGCTGCCTTTATATGGGGGTTCGCTTTTGTAGCCCAGCGTCAGGGGATGGAGCATACAGGGCCGTTTACCTTTAATGCCGTTAGATTTGTATTGGGCGCCGTATCGTTATTGCCGTTAATTTGGATGATGGACCGGAAATCCGGCCAGACCAAGGCGCATCTTCGCGGTTCCTTTAAGAGTGCCTCTATATACGGAGTATGCACGGGGCTTATCCTGTTCATTGGGGCTTCCTTGCAGCAAATCGGGCTGATGTATACAACCGCGGGCAAAGCGGCGTTTGTTACGGGACTTTATATTGTTATCGTACCGTTCTTCGGCCTGTTTCTGAAGCAGCGGCTCGGCGTGAACAGCGGCATTGGCGCCGTTCTGGCGGTTATCGGCCTATATTTATTATGCATGACCAATGATCTCACGTTGGGAAAAGGGGATTTGTACGAGCTTGTCGGCGCCTTATTCTGGTCCGTTCATATTCTGATGATCGACCGCTTCTCCCGCAGGACGGACGGGCTAAAGCTATCGCTTGTGCAGATTGCGACGTGCTCGGTGCTGAGCTTTATCGCAGCCTTCTCTACGGAAAAGGTGGAACTCTCAGGTCTGTCCGATGCCCTAATTCCGTTGTTATACGGCGGAATTTGTTCCGTTGGTATTGCGTATACGCTGCAGATCGTCGGCCAGAAAAACGCGCATCCTACGCAGGCGGCCATTATTCTGAGCCTGGAGACGGTGTTTGCCGCCATCGGCGGTTACCTGCTGCTGGACGAGGTGCTTGGCGTCCGCGCGGGAATCGGCTGCATGTTTATGCTGGTCGGCATGATTGTGCCGCAGCTTCCGCCTCTCTGGCGGGTTAACCGTAAAAATCGTTCACTTCTTGGATAAACAGGGCAAACAGGGGATGAGAGGAGCTGTCCTCGGGCTTAGCGAACGCTTCGGCTAGGCTTTTGTAATACCAAGCTTGCTCTTTTTCGCCTCTTTTGAACCGGGACCAGAAGGAAGGACCGGATGTTTCGAACTCCCGTTTCATGCTTCTCAGGTTATGCAGTTTGTCGGCACAGGCTACCAAGCGGATTTCCAGCGAAGAAGAGGGGAGAGTCTCGATCGTATGGGTTTTTCGCTCTTCCCAGCTTAAAGATTTATCCGGCTCGGAGCAGCCCTGCACGATAAACGTAATCTCGGGACCAAAAAGATCGGTTAGTTGCTGCTCGGTTGTATCCGTATCCTCAAGCACATCATGGAGAAGGGCTGCTATAATCACTTCTTCGCCGTAGTTGTACGAGGATAGGAGCATGGCCACTCCGAAAGGATGGGAGATATAAGGTATGCCGGTTCCTTTGCGGTATTGGTCCTTATGGGCGGTCGCTGCAAACTCGATCGCGACATCCAGTAAATTCATATGATCAGCTCCTTTAATGGTATTGACTATATTATACGAAGAAGGAGCAAGTATTACGAGCAAAGCCGGCTTATGAGGTGCTCCAGACATCCAGGCATCCAGGCAGCTTAACGATGTGCGGCATCGTTAAGGTCATGGGGAAGCGGTGATCGTGTGGTCTTAACGATGCGCCGCATCGTTAAGCTGGCCGGAAATATCCGGTATCGGGCGAAAATAGGCAAAACCGTCTGCCTTAACGCTGTCCGGCATCGTTAAGGTGACGGCAAAGCAGCCGCAGCGTGATCTTAACGATGTGCCACATCGTTAAGGCTTTTATCTGGATCGCCTGCCGCGAGCAACGGAACGGAAAGGCCCTCCCAGTCATTGGCGACTGGGAGGGCCTTCGTTATTTTTTACCAGTTATTCCCCGTTACGCGGGTGACGGTGAAGTTCGGGCTTTGCGCTTCGCCGTAAATGGCGGAGATGCCCGGGTTGTTGACCTTCACGTTGGTGAAGCTTGCTCCGCCGTAAGCTGGGCCTTGGCCCTGCTCGGCGCGTACGACAAGCTTGATGCCGTAGCGGGACGGATTGTTAATGTTGACGTTCTCGACGCGAATATTTTGCATCACCATATTGTTTGGCGACATGGACTGGAACATGAGGCCGAAGTAGACCGGATTGTTGATGTCCACGTTTTTGATCAGAATGTTCTTGATCGCCCGGTCGCCGCCGTAGATCCAGATTGCGCCAAAGTTCTGGTAATCGTTAATTTTGTCGTCGGCGCCAACGCTGGTCCAGAAGTCGCCGCCCGTGCGGTCCAGCGTAGCTCCGTCAATGACGGTATCCTGGTCGCCGAAGCCAAGCGTGTTGTAGCCGAAGCTGTAGCTGCTGATCGTGATGCCCGGATACGTCAGCGTATCCGCGCCGTACAGGTTCTGGAACAGGTTATCCGAACCGCCGTATACGGCAAAAGCAGCCGCGCGGCGCACGTTAGTCGCCGTCAGATTCGTGTACTTGTTGCCAACGTTGTAAGAGCCGCCCGAGTCTGTAGCGCTGAATAGAGCGAAGGAGTCGTCGCCCGTACCGCGCGCATAGTTGTTGTCGATCACGTTGTACGAGGAGCCGTTCGTCATGTTGATGCCGTCCGCAAAGGTGTTCTTGATCCGGTTGTTCTTGAACGTGTTGTAGGAGGAGTTAACCCCCCAGTAGAGGCAGACGAAATGCTCGACCCAAATGTTCTGAACCGTTACGTTCTGCATGCCGTTGCCATCGATGAATTTGCCCGGTCCATCCACCCGGTTAATGTAGTTGCCCCATGCCGACAGGTCGCGGATCGTTGAGCCGTTAGCCGCGGCGCTGATGTTGAAGCCAACATCCGTATTGGACTGGCTTTGAGGAGCAACCAGCTTCGTGTACCAAGGACCGGCGCCTACGATTTCCGTTGCGCGGCCATAGAGGAAGATCTTGCTGTTGATCGTCCATTCGCCGGCTGGGATGTAGATGCCTTTCTTCGTATTATCCTGTCTGAACTCCGTCAACGCCTGATCAATCGACTTGGACGCCGATACGGCCACGTATTTGGTTGGATCCGGGTTCGCTTGAGGCGGTGCCACATTCTCGGTTTCGAGCAGATCGACGTAGATCCAGGATACGTCGCCCGCATCCTTCTGAATCTTGATTTTGGTTCCGGCCGGATACACCTGATCCAGCATCAGCTGCGCGTCCTCATAGAGCCAGTAAGCCGTTAAGCCTGCGCCAGGCGCATTGTCGTAGCCCAGACGGCCAAGCGTGCTAGGCGTTGCGTACAGGTAAGAGAACTTGGAGGAAACGTTGTATTTGCCTTTGCTTACGCCATCCGCATAAATGCTGACCGTTCCGGTCGTGTTCTCGGCAACCGCGTTGCGGAGGACAAACGCGTTAGCCGGGGAAGTCAGCGTAAATTCCACGTATTCTCCCGTAGCGTCCAGATAGACGGACGAACGGCCGGATGCTTCGCCGGCATAATCGCCGGGCTTGAAGTTAGGAGCAAGCTTCGTGCCGTTAGTCGGATTGGAGGTTGATTCCGCCTCCATGATGGTGAACGGCATGTTTGCCCCGCGGCCCGAGTACAGGCTTACCGTATTGCTGTTATTGGTCTGCTTGGTGCTCACTTCGCTGCCGTCGGCGGCAACCGTGGTGGTTACCGAATAGCTGCCGTTAACGGCCGTCCAAGTGCCCATCGTTACGTTAACGGATTGGCCTGCCGCAAGGGATCCGGTATACGAGCCGTTCCAGGTCTGAACGGTTGCGCCGGATGCGTTCTTCAATGCCACGGTAATCGGATGAGCGCCGGCCGCGGAAGCGATATTCCCTTGGTTCTTCAGGTTAGTCGTAAAAGTAACCGTATTGCCCGCGCTTGGATTGCTTGGGTTCCAGGTCGTCGATACGATCAGATCGGAGCTTTGCACGGCTGCAACGGTGATGCCCGCCGAATTGCCGTAGCTGTTGTTGTTATTGTTTTGCTCGATAACGGTATTGCTCTCATCGACCTTCGCGCTTACCGGATAATTGCCGGCATTTCTTGCCCCGGCATTAACCGATACCGCAGCTGTCGCATTGGCAGCCAAGGCAGCTACGGAAGCCGTGCCAACAAGCTCGCTGCCCAGGTAGAAGTTCACCGAAGAAGCGGGGGAGCCGGCGTTGCCGATATTTTTTACGGTTGCGTTAAGGGTAATGGCATCCGTCTCAACCGGATTGGTCGGCGTCCAAGTCATGCCTGTAATCGTCAGATCCGGGTTAGGAGCCGGCGTGCCGTAAATTTCGAATTCAGCTACCTGACCGCCAGGCGCGCCGGAATTCGCCGTAATGTTCAGCTGGACCTTGCTCACGGTAGCGGTGACCGGAATGGTAACCGTGTTGCCGGAGGAAGGGTTGAACGTATAGGATTGCGCGGATACCAGATTGCTGAAGGTTGTTGTGCTTTGGTTCGCGCCCAATACTTGAATCGTTTGCGTACGCGTGCTCCAATCGGCTGCCGGGTTCAGCTTCACCACAACGGAAGTGATGTCATGATTGGCGCCGAGATCAACGGTCAGCTGGCTTGGATTGCCGCTGCCTTCCCAGTAAGTGGACGTGCTGCCGTCATTGCCGTTAGCCGCTACATACGTAAAGGTTGAAGAAGAAGCGGACATGGTTTTGCCTAATGCTACGTTCCCGCTGGCCGGAGGCGTAGGAGTAGGAGTTGGAGTAGGCGTAGGTGTAGGCGTTGCAGTAGGCGTCGGCGTTGGTGTTGGAGTCGGTGTAGGTGTAGGTGTAGGTGTTGGAGTCGGCGTCGCCGAAGCTGCCACGGAAATCTGATCCAGATTCACATTGCCGGAATCGGTAGAGTCGTATTTGTAGGCAATCGTGTTGTTGCCTGCATTAAGAGTCAACGTCTCGGTCTTGGTGCCCCAAGTATCCCAGTTCGCCAGGCTGTTCAGCGTGGTTTGACGGATCTTGGTGCCGTTGACGTAAATGCTCAACGTGCGCGCGGAGCCTTGGGCGTTAGCGTATTTGAGCGTGACGTCGTAGCTGCCTGCGGAAGCCGCGTTGACCGTAAAGGACGTTGAGGCGCCTTGCGTCCAGTAGCCGTCAACAAAGCCCGTTCCGGAGTAGCCGGTGTGATCCGTATTCACTTTGGCACCGCCGGATAGAGCCGCGCTTTCGGCTTGATAAGTGCCGGATGGCGGAGGAGTTACGGCTGCTCCGTAAATTTCGAATTCGGAGAGTTGGCCGGCCTGCCAGCCTGTATTGGCCGTAATGTTCAGGCGGACGTAACGGGTGCTTACGGCCGAGAAGTTGATGGTTACCGCGTTGTTGCTGACGGAAGGGTTAAAAACGTAACTTGCGGAGCCAACAATGTCGGTGAATGTCGATCCGTTCGTGCTGCCTTGCACGGACAACGTCTGGGTGCGCGTGCCCCAGCCGGCAGGAAGCTTCAGAACGACTTGATCAATGCTGGTGCTTGCTCCAAGATCGACTTGGATCCATTGCGGAAAAGCATTGTTCGTGCTCTCCCAATATGTAGCCTGATTCCCGTCGGCTACATTGCCTGCGACATAAACATCCGCGTAGCCGCTAGCCGTTACCGTCTTGCCTATGGCAAGGTTGGAACCGCCCGCCGCCAATGAGGCAGAAGGGTAGAGCGTAAGCTGCGATAACAAGATGGCCAATGCAAGAGAGAACATCATAAACGGATTGCGGCTTAGCCTTTTACTTATGGCGAACATAAAAAACCTCCTAGTATTAAGAATGGTCAATAATTAATGCGCTTACATTTTAGAGCATAGCTGCATTCAACCACCTCCTAAAAAGAAATCGTTATCTCCGATCATTCTTGCTTCGTAAGCACTCATTCGAATGAACAAAAAACCAATACCTAACGGTTACGCGTGCGGTATTGGCGGTCTCGAATCTTTTCGTCATGAGGTTGTAATCGAAAGAGCAGTCGTATGTGCATAGCATAATCCAGTTGCCTGCCAGGCTGAAGATGCATTCCTACGATGAACATGTGCGATCTTATGTATCGGCGGCGGCGCAACAAAAAAACCGGCACCGCATCGGAGCGGTACCGGTTCTATAGATCCTGTTCTTTCAAATAAGAGAGCGCGGAGCGCATCTTCTCGATATAAGCGGCTTCTCCGCCGGTACACATGAACCGTACTTGGCCGCTACCGCGCCCCGTGCCGATTCCGTAACGGCTCAGCATCGCGGTTAAACGCCGGATCGTTCCCAGATTGCCGTTCACAATCTGAATATGCGCAGGCAGAACATCCCGGAGAATAGACGTGTAGAACGGGAAATGCGTGCAACCCAGCACCAATATGCCGTATTCGTTCAAGTCGTAAGGCGCCAGCTTGGAGAGAAAATAATCCTTCAGCACTTCTTTATCGAATTGCAGCGACTCGCAATATTGCACCAGCTCGGGCATTGGAAGGGAGTCTACGATTCCTTCTTCGTCCACGCGGGAGACCAGCGCGTAATATTTCGGCATGCGCAGGGTGAGAGGAGTCGCCCAGACGAGAACCTTTTTCCCCGTTGCCCGGTTCATCTCCACGGCAGGCTTAACGGCAGGCTCCATCCCGATAATGGGAAAAGAATACCGCTCCCGCAGCTCGTTGATCGCGATGCTCGTCGCCGTATTGCAGGCTACGACCAGCGCATCGATCCCCTCCGCAACCATCTGCTCAACCGTCTGGAGCACGAAGTCGCGGACCTCCTCTTCCGATTTGGTCCCGTACGGAACATGCTTCGTGTCCGCCATATATAAATAATTCTCGGCAGGAAGACGCTTCAGCGCTTCCGCCAGTACCGTTAGTCCTCCGAGTCCGGAGTCGAAAATACCGATCGTCATAGTTTACAACGTTCCTATCCCATATGATTACACCCAGCATAACGCGGTCCGGGAAATAGGGCAAGACTCCGATCGGATTATTTTGAAGACAACTATCCCGTCATCACTCTTTCTACCGGGTAACGGTACTTCGAGGTTGTCTGCTGGCCGCCAATGATATAGAGGAAGGACGTCAGTCCGATTCTTCCGATAAACATAAGCAGCATGAGAATGCATTTGGCGAAAATGCTCAAATCCGGCGTAATCCCGGTAGATAAGCCCACCGTACCGAAGGCGGAGCACACCTCCAGAATGATCGCGACCAGCTGATGCTGCTTGTCGGAGAAGCTGATGGCAAGCACGGACAGCGAACACATGACGATCGCCATCATGGAGATGGCAAGGGATTTTAAGATATCGTCTATATGCAGCTCGCGCTTGAATACCTTGTAGTCCCGCCGCCCTCTGGCGAAGTGGTAGATAAACAGCATATTAAGAGCGAAGGTGGTTGTCCGGATCCCGCCGCCAACCGAGTTGGGAGATCCTCCGATAAACATGTAGACGCACATCAGCAGAAGCGTCGGCAGCGTCAGATGAGTAATGTCCATCGTCGTAAGGCCGGCGCTCCGCGTCGTAGCGGCCTGGAAGAAGGCGTAGAAGAAGCTTTCGTGCCAGGTTAGGCCTTTGAAATAATGCTGCGACTCGAACAACAGGATACAGACCGTTCCAATCGCGAGCAAAGCGAAATAGGTAAAAGAGGTCAGCTTCGTAAATAGCGAGAAACGGAAGGGATGATTCAGATCCAGCTTGTTGCGGGAGAGAAATGCTTTTAGTTCGATTAAGACCGGGAAACCGATCGCGCCGAAAATAATAAGCAGAATCGTCACCAGCTGAACGAAATAGTCATCCTTGAACGGGATGAGCGATTGGCCGGTAATGTCCATTCCGGCATTGGTTGTTGCGCTGACGGAGGCGAATAGCCCCTGCAGGAAGGCTTCTTGCCAGGTAGGGAAGTACCGGAGGAAGCGTACTCCGAAGATGACCGCGCCAATCAGCTCGGTCAGAAGGGTGATCCGCAATATTTCTTTTACGAGCTGGACTAGGCCCGATAAGGCGAATTGATTGTTGTCGACCATAATGAGCCTGCGCTCGCGGAGACCGATTTTGCGCCCGATCAACAGCCAGAAGAACGTGCTCATCGCCATAATGCCGATCCCTCCGAATTGAAGGACGAGCATAATAACGAAATAACCGAACACGCTGTAGGTTTCCGCCACGTTAAATACGCTCAGACCGGTATCGCTTACGACGCTGACGGCCGTAAAGACGGTATCGAAGAAAGAGACCTCGACTCCGGGCCTCCGCACGGCAGGAATGCTGAATAGAAGAATGGATATAAGCACAGCCAGAATATAGTATCCGGTAATGACTTGGGCAGGCGAACGCCGGCTCACCCATTCCCGAGATGTTTTAAACATACAATCCTCCCGTTATCCCTAAGGCATAGCCATAATATGGTTGGATTCGCATGCAAATATGCGGCTTCTCGCTTTTACAATTTCTTTATCAAATTTTAAAATGGCCATTATAAAGCCCCCCTACAATAAGGACAAGAATACAACTTATATACAACCGGAACACAACCAAATTGTAGGGGGCAAATGAAAATGAAGGTATCCAAAATTTACGCAGCAACCGTACTCGCTGCATCTCTTGCGCTTGGCGCGGTAGCCGCACCGGCAGCAAGCTTCGCTGCACCTGCTGCGGTATCGCAAAAGAAAGTGCAAGGCGTATTCACGCAAGCAAGCGTTGAACGCACGTCTGACGGCAAGCTGAAAATTCACTGGAACTCCAATGCAGACCTTGGCGCCGCTAAAATCCTGTGGAGCACTTCGCCGGACAACATCGCTACAAACGGCAAGCAGCTGAAGCGCATTAATGCGAGCTATAACGGCTATGTCACAGCGGATCCGAAGCCGGGCTCCCGCTTGTACTTCTACATTAAAACAAGCAGCGGCGCGACCGTAACGGTTGCGGAGCGCAAAGTAAACTTGCAGGGCGCATACAACTTCCGCGACCTCGGCGGCTACAAAACGACCGACGGCAAAACCGTAAAATGGGGCAAGCTGTTCCGCGGCGAAGAGCTTGGGCATTTGACGGACGCGGACATCAAGACGATTCAGGAAATGGGCATCAAAACAAACGTGGACTACCGTACGGATGCAGAGGTTAAGGCTCTTGCGGATCCGGTAATCCCGGGTATCGCCAATATTCGCACGGATGCCGGGAATGCAGGCTCGGCAGCGGATCTGAACGCCATGATTGCTTCCGGCCTGATGAAAGACGAAGCTAGCGCGGTTGCCATGATGGCTGGCTTTAACAAACAAATGGTCGATTCTCCGAAGTTCTACGTCCAATTGATGGAGCTGCTTAACGACCCTAACCATATCGGACTCGTTCAGCACTGCACAGCCGGTAAAGACCGTACGGGCCTGGGCTCCGCGATCATTCTTCTGACGCTTGGCGTAGACGAGAAGACGGTTATGGATGACTACCTCTTGAGCAACGTATACCGTGCGGAAGCGAACAAGAAGGCGATTGAAGCCGTTAAAGCTCAGGTGAAGGATGAGAATGTTGTCGCGGCGATTACGGCTTTGATGGGCGTTCAGAAGGAATTCCTGCAAGCGGCAATTGACGAGATGAAGGCAAAATACGGCTCGATCGACAATTTCCTTGAAAAAGGCCTTGGCATTACGAAACAAGAACGCGCGAAGCTGAAAGCGATGTACACGGAATAATAAGAATGGATCGCTGGCCTTTTACGGCCGGCGGTCTTTTTTTATGGCTAAGCGAAAGAAAAGGGTATAATAAGGAAAAACGAGATTGGAGACAAAAGATGACGGACTATAAAACAACCGCGGGTTGGAACCTTGAGAATAGCTACGCCGATCTGCCGGACTTATTATATACGAAGCAAAATCCTGCCCCCGTGCGCGCTCCCGGGTTAATCAAGTTAAACGAACCGCTGGCGGCGGAGCTAGGGCTTCATGCCGATGCGCTGCGAGGCAGCGAAGGCATCCAAGTATTCGCGGGCAATCAGATTCCCGAAGGCGCGGAGCCCCTTGCCCAGGCTTATGCCGGACACCAATTCGCTTATTTCAACCGGCTTGGAGATGGCCGCGCCGTGCTGCTTGGCGAGCAGGTTACTCCGCAAGGTGAGAGATATGATATTCAGTTGAAGGGCTCCGGAAGGACGCCTTATTCCCGCGGCGGCGACGGACGCGCGGCGCTGGGGCCCATGCTTCGGGAGTATATCATTAGCGAAGCGATGCATGGCCTTGGCATTCCGACAACCCGCAGTCTTGCGGTTGTGACGACGGGCGAAGAGATCGTGCGCGAGAGCCTGCTCCCTGGCGCGATTCTGACCCGGGTTGCCGCAAGTCATATCCGTGTCGGTACCTTCCAGTTCGCAGCCCAATGGGGGACGCTCGAGGAGCTTCAAGCGTTGGCGGATTACGCGATAAAGAGGCATTACCCTGATATGGAGGACGGTGACAACCGGTATGTCAGCTTCTTCAGGGAAGTTGTTAAACGCCAGGCGGCGCTGATTGCGAAATGGCAGCTGGTTGGTTTTATCCACGGGGTTATGAACACGGATAATATGGCGATCAGCGGAGAAACGATAGATTACGGGCCATGCGCGTTTATGGATACGTATGACCCGGCTACGGTTTTCAGCTCCATTGACCGGGAAGGCCGCTATGCGTTTGGCAATCAGCCGTCTATCGGTGCATGGAACCTCGCTAGACTTGCTGAAGCCTTGCTTCCGCTAATGGACGAGGATGAAGAAGGGGCTATTGAGCTGGCTCAGGATGCGTTGTCGGATTACAGCGAGCTGTTCCAGCAATACTGGCTGCAAGGCATGCGCGCGAAGCTGGGGATCTTTAACGAGGAGCCGGAGGATGAGGCGCTGGTTGAAGCGTTTGTGCTGCTGATGCAGCGGAATCAGGCGGATTACACCAATACGTTCCGGGCTTTATCCATGGATAAGGCTGAGGATACTGTGCTGCATGGTACGGCGGAGTTTGCGGAATGGCAGCAGCAATGGCAGGCGAGACTGGGACGGCAAGCGGAGTCCAAAGAAGAAGCTCTCCGGCTGATGCGGAGCAGCAATCCGGCTGTTATTCCCCGCAATCACCGGGTAGAGGAAGCGCTGGAGGCGGCGGAACAGGGAGATCTGTGCGTATTGGATAATCTGCTTGCCGCGCTTGCGAACCCGTATGCCTATTCGGGCGAGCAAGAGGCGTATGCCGCCCTTTCGGAACAATCGCCGCGTCCGTACCGAACGTTCTGCGGAACTTAAGGCGATAGGAGATTTATGCCATGAAATATGAATTGGGCCGCTGTTTGCTGCAGAAGCGATTGGAGGAGCGGGGGATGAGCCGGGAGGCATTAGCCGGAGAGTTGCGGTATAAGCCGGAGCGGCTGGCCGACTATATCGAGAATAAGCGGTTAATGCCGTTAAAGACGGCGATCTCCATTGCGGACACGGTTGGATGCACGGTTAATGAGCTGTATGAATTATTGCCGGCAGAAAGCGGGAGACCGAAATGACGGGTAAAAATATCGCGATTGCCTTGTACCGGCCGCATGCCGGCAAGGAGCAAGAGCTTCATGAGATCGTTAGGGAGCATGGACCGGCTCTGAAGCGGGAGGGACTGATTACGGAGCTGCCGCTGCTTCAGCTTGAAGCGGAGGACGGGACCGTTATTGAGATTCTCGAATGGAAATCCGAGGAGGCCAAAAGGCAGGCGCATAGCTCTCCTGTCATTTGGCCGATTTGGGAGCGTATGATGGCTGTCGCGGAAATGACGGGGCTCGGATCGTTGAAGGAAGCCGCCCAGCCGTTTCCGAATTTCAGGAGGCTGGAGCTATAGCAGTCAGCGCTTGGCTGAGCTTAACGATGCGCGGTATCGCTAAGCCCGCGGCATCATATCGGGGGTTGCGAACGAGTGATGCTGGCATTAGACCCTGGCAGGGTCTTATCGGGCGAAAGTGGAGTAATAGTAGTCATTATAAGACCCTGCAAGGGTCTTATTTGCTTAGGTTGGGCTGGGAATGTAAGTGTTGTGGGCGTGCTGCGTTGATGACGTAAAATAGTCTGTGTACCAGGATCTGGAGTCTTTCCAGAATGCAAAAAAGTA
>NZ_NMOK02000036.1:0-37050 GCF_003399985.2 Paenibacillus sp. ATY16
GATCTTGGTACACAGACTATTTTACGTCATCTTCTTTTTGCTCATGCGAGCCGGGATAAGCTCCCTAAGGGACCTTATCCTCGTGAAATCAGCCATACTTACAGCGATTCTGGGCTATTCGCGGACCCTTAAGGTCCCTTAGGGACCTTAAGGGTTTTCTTTTCGCTTATACGAGCCGGGTTAAGATCCCTTAGGGACCTTAACCTCGTGAAATCGCCATACATGCGGCGTTCAGGTGCCATTCTGCTAACCCGAAGGCCTTTCGGACAAGCTCTAAGGCTGATTTCAGCAATTCGCAGCCGGATTCGCTGCTTTTGCCAGCTTGAAAGGCTGTTTTTTTAAGCCATGCAAGCGGCACAGTTCTCTTAGACAAAAAGAACCCCCGCAGGCTGGCAATCCAGCCTTGCGGGGGTTCTCTCACGCGATCGAAGAGCTTAATAGATCGCGCACATTGGTATAGTTCATCTGATGCGCGGCGGCGACGGCTTCATGGGTGACGAAACCGTCCATGGCGTTCACGCCGCGCCGGATCGGCTCGCTGCCGGCAAGCGTATCGCGGACGCCGCGGTCCGCCAGCGCAAGCATGTAAGGCAGCGTTGCGTTCGTTAGCGCCGCCGTTGCCGTATAAGGCACGGCGCCCGGCATGTTGGCGACGGCGTAATGCAGGACGCCAAATCGCTCGAAGACCGGCTCGGCATGCGTCGTAATCCGGTCGATCGTCTCCACGCTGCCGCCCTGGTCAATGGCGACATCCACGATAACCGAACCTGCCAGCATAGAACGGACCATGGTTTCGGTAACAAGCTTAGGTGCTTTGGCACCTGGAATAAGTACAGCTCCAATCACAAGATCCGATTCAGCCACTGCCTCGGCGATTTGCCGGGAATGCGAGGCGAGTGTCTGTACCCGGCCGCCAAACCGGTCCTCCAGCGCCCGCAGCCTGTCGGCATCGTGGTCTATAATGGATACGTCGGCGCCAAGTCCAAGCGCGATTTGCGCAGCGCCAGTCCCTACTACGCCGCCGCCGATAATGGTGACGCGCCCTTTCCGCACGCCGGGAACGCCGCCAAGCAGAATACCTCTTCCCCCATGTGCCTTTTCCAGAAATTGTGCTCCGACCTGCGCTGCCATCCTTCCTGCAATATCACTCATCGGAGTAAGAAGCGGAAGCTGCCCGTTTGCTAGCTGAACGGTCTCGTACGCGATCGCGGTCACCTTATGCTGCGCCAAAGCCTTTGTGAGCTCCTGCTCCGCAGCCAGATGCAAATACGTAAACAGCACCAGCCCTTCACGGAAATGCCGGTACTCCTCCTTCAGCGGCTCCTTCACCTTCACGACCATATCCCTTGACCAAGCATCATCCGCATCCGTCACAATTATGGCTCCCGCTGCCCGATACTGTTCATCCGGGAATCCGGAAGCCGCCCCCGCTTCCGACTCCACAAACACGCGATGTCCATGCTTTACCAATTCATAAACGCCGCCCGGTGTTAGAGCAACGCGATGCTCCGCGCTTTTTCTCTCTTTTGGAACGCCAATCTCCATATACGCTCCCTCCCTTTTCTCCTGTCCACCTGCCACTAGGCGTTACGTTGCCTGCAAATTCTATCCTCTTGTATAATGGTGAGAAAACCAGTATCGAGGCCTATCGAAGATGAGCGACCGCGTCTAAAGGTAGGTTTTATCGCCAAATAGAATTTCAGTTTTCAATGGATATCGAAACTTATAAATTCTATTGTGGGGAGAAAAAAACTAGATTCCGATTCCCCCACTATTCCACGCTAGGGCGGTGAAATGTCCATGGTTGAAACGTTGATGCAGCTAACCGTTAGAGACATCCTGCAGCGCCCGCTGTTTCAGAAGGCGGAGACGATCGCAAGCGAAGAAGCGCTGAATCGCACCGTACGATGGGTCCACATTATGGAAGTTACCCAGATTGGCAAGCTTCTAAGCGGGAATGAGCTGATCCTGTCCACCGGTATCGGCTGGCATGACGACGAGGAGCTAAGCCTATCGTTCCTCCGGCAGCTTATCGATTCCGGAGCCTCCGGCCTCTGTATCGAGCTGGGCACCTACACCAAAAAGCCATCCGATGCCATGATCGAGCTGGCTAAACGCGAGAACTTTCCTCTCCTTTTTTTCCACGAGGAGGTTCGTTATATCGACATTACCCAAGATCTTCACGCCTACTTCATCCATCAGCATCACCGCATGGTCTATGAGCTTGAAGCACTCTCCACCAAGCTGAACCAGCTGCTGCTCTCCGGCAAAGGCATTATGCCGCTGCTTAAGCTTCTCCACCACACGACCGGCACTCAAGTCGCTTTTTTTCCGCTAAATGCCGAAGCCGAGTTCGTTCCGCATATGCCCAAAGCCAAGGCAGACAGCTTCTACGAGCAATGGATTTACGGCGAAATGTTTGCCACTCCTGACCTGAAGCGCGGAATAGCGCACCGGCCGATTCTTGCCCTTGATCATCTGTTTGCCGATTTGCTGCTGCAGTCGGAGCAGGAGCTTAGCGAATTTCAGATTCTAGCTCTCGACCGCTGCGCTACCGCTATCGCCCAAGAAATGATGCGCACCAAATATATGGAGGAGAGACGTCGCTACAAAGATGAAATGTGGGTGACGGATTGGCTGAGCGGCAAGCATGCCGAGAAGGAAGTCCGGGAGTATATCAGCTCGATTAAGCCCGCCGCCAAGCTGTACGGCTTAACCGTTTGCGTATTCCGCTTGAACCTGAAGATGGCGGAATGGAAGGAAGGCGAGGAGCTGCTCATTCAGAAAAACATGGTCGCCCGCGCCATCTTCGAAGGCGAAGGCTACTTCCTTCTCCCCGCTATTTTGCATGATCATATCGTCTTTGTCCTAATTGATCAGATGAAGCAGCTCAAGTGGAAGGACCGCCTCCTCCGCGCCATTGACCGTCTAAGAAAAACCGAGCACAACCCGGATTCGGCCCTATTCGCCGGAACGCTGGGCATCGGCAAATATACGACCGATCTGTCCCGCGCCAAGGAAAGCTACGAGTCCGCACGGGAGACGGTTGCGATTCAGACGGATATCGGACCGCTAAGCTCGCCTTTTTTCAATGACCTGCACACGTACCGGATCATCTCGGGTCTCAAAAAGACCGGAATGCTGCCCGCCCTCATCGAGGAATATATCGGCCCGCTGGCGCGGTACGATCAGGAGAAAAACGGGCAGCTGCTCAAGACGCTGAAGGTGTTCCTCTCTCTCTCCGGCTCCAAGCAGGATACGGCCAAAGAACTGTTTATCGTTCGGCAGACGCTATATCACCGGCTCGAGAAAATAGCATCGCTGCTAGGCGAAGACTACCTGGTTGCAGACAAAAGGCTTGCTATTGAGCTTGCATTAAATGCATACGAATACACCTACGGAGCGATCCAGTAGTTCGTCATTACCCCGCATCGTTCCATCCGGAGGAAGCCAGCTGCTTCACCACCAGGTTGGACATATATTTCCGGGCATCCGCGGAGAGCAGCTGCAGCACCGCGCTCTCCCCGCCGGGATGGACAAGCTCAATGGTTGCACCGCTCAAATTCTCCACTACGCTATGAATTCTGAACTGCCTGCCGATATAAGCATCCAGCTTTTGTTTCTCTTCCAAAAACTCCCGGTAAGCGGACATAAGTAAGCACCTCCGTTGAATGGTCTTCCCGCCTGCATCCTTATCCCTGCTTACAGCTGTTCAACTTGTTCCTTGGCGCCCGTATTTGCCTGCTTGTATGTCGCGCGCTTCAGGAATTTCCCCGTGCCCGCTTCCCCTACAAAAGCTTGATTCCGAATGACAAACTCGCCGCGCGACAATACGCTTTCCGGCACGCCGCTCACGCGAAGCCCTTCAAACGGGTTGTAATCGACATTCATATGATGAGTCTCCGCCGAGATCGTTCTTTCCGCTGTTGGGTCAAAAATAACGATATCCGCGTCGCTGCCAACGGCAATCGTCCCTTTGCGCGGGAATAAGCCAAACAGCTTCGCGTTGCGGGTCGAGACAATCTCTACGAATTGGTTAAGGGTCAGCCTACCCTTGGCAACTCCCTCCGAGTACAGGATCGAGAACCGATCCTCAATGACCGGACCCCCGTTTGGAATTTTACTGAAATCGCCCTTCCCCAAATCCTTCTGCCCCTTGAAGTTGAAGGAGCACTGATCAGAGCCTAGCGTCTGAAGGGAACCCGTAGTAAGCGCATTCCAGAGCACCTCTTGATGGCTCTTCTCGCGGAGAGGCGGAGACCAGACGTACTTGGCCCCTTCAAAATCCGGTAGCGCGAGGTACGACTGATCGAGCACCAAATATTGCGGACAGGTCTCGCCCCATACGTCTACGCCGCGGGTTCTCGCCTCGCGAATCGCCTTCACCGCTTCCGCGCAGGTAACATGCACAACAAACAGCCTAGCACCCGTAAGCTCGGCAAGAGCCGCCGCTCGTGCCGTTGCTTCGCCTTCGATAGCGGACGGACGTGTGAGTGCATGGTAGATCGGGTCCGTATTCCCCTCGGCAAGCGCCTTCTCCACAAGAAATTCGATGACATCGCCGTTCTCGGCATGCACCATCACCATGGCGCCAAGCTCCTTGGCCGATAACATGGTCCGGTACAACGTGCCGTCGTCGGCCTGAAACACGTTCTTGTACGCCATAAACACCTTAAACGAAGTGATTCCTTCGTCCTTCACGATGGAAGGCAGCTCCGCCAGCACGGCGTCATTGATCTCGCTGATCATCAGATGGAAGCTGTAATCGATAACGGCTTTACCAGCCGCTTTCGCATGCCATTTCTTAAGCGACTCGCTTAACGGCTTTCCCTTGTCCGTCAGGCAAAAATCGATAATCGTGGTCGTCCCGCCAAATGCCGCGGCTCTTGTTCCCGTCTCGAAATCATCGGCCGTCACCGTCCCGCCAAACGGCATATCCAGATGGGTATGCGGGTCTACGCCGCCAGGAAACACGTATTTCCCGGTGGCATCAACGATCTCAGCACCCTCAGCCGAAAGGCTATGGCCAATCTGCTTGATAACGCCGTCCTCGATCAGAACATCCGCCCGATACGTATCCGCAGCGGTTACGATCGTACCGTTACGTATGATTTTCGCAGCCATCCTTATACCGCCTCCTTGCTCGCGCCGCCTGGCGCTGGATTGGAATCGTCGACCGAAGCTACCGCCTTCTGGCGCTCATTCCAGGACATCGGCAGCTCGCCGGAAGGAATCTCCACCATGGAGATGGCGCCTTCCACCGGACAAACGATCGAACAAAGATTGCAGCCGACGCAGTCCTCTTCCCGCACTTTCAAATAAGCACGGCCGTCGTCCGTTGTCAGGCGCTCAATGCACTGATGCGACGTATCCTCGCAGGCAATATGGCATTTGTTGCAGACGATGCAATTCTCCTCGTGAATCCGGGCAACGACCTGATAGTTCAGATCAAGATCGCCCCAATCCGAGTAACGGGAAACGGATTTGCCAATCAGCTCGTTAACGGAGGATAGGCCTTTGTCGTCCAGATAGTTGTTCAAGCCGTCGATCATATCCTCCACGATGCTGAAGCCGTGATGCATGGCCGCTGTGCACACCTGCACCCCGGTTGCTCCCATAAGCATAAACTCGACCGCATCGCGCCAATTGGAGACGCCTCCAATTCCGGAGATAGGTACGTTCACCTGAGCGTTGCGCGCGCATTCCGCCACCATATTCAGCGCGATAGGCTTCACCGCCGGACCGCAATACCCGCCATGAGCGCCTTTGCCGCCTACATGCGGAATCGTATTCCAGGTGTCCAGATCCACGCCAGCCAATGAGTTAATCGTATTGATCAACGAGATCGCATCCGCACCGCCGCGAACGGCCGCTCTGGCGGTGGCCGTAATATCCGTAATGTTAGGAGTCAGCTTCACGATGACCGGCGTCTTTGCCGCTTCCTTCGCCCACATCGTTTGCGCTTCAACGAGATCCGGCTGCTGGCCGGATGCCGAGCCCATGCCGCGCTCCGCCATGCCATGCGGACAGCCGAAGTTCAGCTCCAGCCCGTCGACGCCAACGGCCTCGACCTTTTTGACAATCTCATGCCATTTCTCCCGCTTCGGCTCCACCATGAGGGACACCACGACGGCATGATTCGGAAACCGTTTCTTCGTCTCGTAAATCTCCTTCAGATTCACTTCAAGCGGCCGGTCCGTAATCAGCTCGATATTGTTAAAGCCTGCCACGCGCTGTCCGTTAAAATGCACGGCCGCAAACCTCGACGACGTATTGATAATCGGATCGCCAAGCGTCTTCCATACCGCTCCGCCCCAGCCCGCCTCGAAAGCCCGCTGCACCTGGTAGCCCGTATTCGTAGGCGGCGCCGACGCTAACCAGAACGGATTCGGCGAGGATATGCCCGCCAGATTGATACGCAAATCAGCCATCGTTTTCCCCTCCTCCAAAGATCGTTACGCCGTTTCCTCCTGCTCCTTCACCAGCTGCCGATAGATGGCATACGCGGCTTTCTTACCCTGCTGCGCCGCCGATACAACCATCGCTTCCCCTTGCCCGTCGCCAAAAATAACATCGCCAGCCGCATAGACTTGCGGATCTGACGTTTGGAACGTAACCGGATCAATCGCTACGGTTCCGCGTTTATGCGAAAGACCAAGCTGCTCGACCAAGCCAATATGGCGCGTTTGACCAATGGCAAGAACAACCGCATCCACATCCATAAAAAACTCCGAGCCTTCCACCGGTACCGGCCGGATCTGTCCACCGCTTTCTTCAAGCTTCATTAACGTGCATTCGAGCGCCGTTACATTACCGGCTGAATCTCCAACGATCCGCTTTGGCGCGGTCAGCCATTTGAACATAACGCCGTCCTGCTTCGCAAAGTCGAACTCGAAATCGTAGGCCGTCATCTCAGCGGAAGTCCGGCGGTAGACAATCGTCACCTCGTCCGCTCCAAGCCGAACCGAACAGGTCGCCGCGTCAATAGCGGTATTGCCGGCACCAATAACGGCAACCTTTTTGCCCGCAATATCCGTCCGAATGGACGATTTCGTTGATTCTACGAACTCGATCGCGTCATAGACGCCTCGGAGACCTTCACCCTCGATGCCAAGCTTCGGCACCTTGGACATGCCAATGGCCAGGACAATCGCATCGTACTGCTGCTTAATTTCTTCAACGCTTATATCGATTCCAACCTTCAAGCCCGTGCGGATCTCTACGCCAAGCTGCCTGACCTGCTCTACTTCCCACAGCGAGATTTCCTGCGGCAGCCGGAACGAGACAATGCCATACGTATCAAGGCCGCCTGCCTGCTCCTTCGCTTCGAACACCGTGACCGCAAAGCCGAACCGGGCCAGCTCCCTGGCCGCCGACAAGCCTGCGGGACCACCTCCGATAACGGCGGCTTTTTTCCCGTTGCTGCTTCCTGCCTTAAACAAAATCTGCTCGTTGCGGATTGCCCAATCGGTCGCATAACGCTGCAGATCCCCGATCATAATCGGCTTGGACGAATGATTAAGCACGCAAGCCCCTTCGCATAGCTCCTCCGTCGGGCAAACCCGCGAGCAGCTTGCGCCTACCGGATTCGCCTCCATAATGGTGCGGGCAGAGCCTTTCATGTTGCCGGAGGCGATCTTTTTGATAAAGGACGGAATGTTGATGCCTGTCGGACAAGCCCGGATACACGGGGCATCATAGCAGTACAGGCAGCGGTTCGACTCCTCGATCGCCTCCTTGGGCTTCATTCCGGCTTTCACCTCGGCAAAATTACGCCGCAAAGATTCCGCGGATATAAACGTTGCAGCCATCCGTTCATCCCCCTTTCCCTTAGCGCTTATTATAGGTTTATGATGCTATCGTACGTTTCCGGCCTGCGGTCCCGATAAAACTGCCAAATATTTCGCACCTCGCGAATCAGCTCTTTGTCCATCACGCCAATCACAACCTCATCCTGATCCCGGCTGCCAATGGCAACGATCGAGCCTCGCGGATCCGCCAAATACGACTGACCGTAGAACTCTCCCATATTCCAAGGCGTCTCATATCCGACCCGATTGATAGCCGCCACGTAATAGCCGTTCGCCACCGCATGTGCCGGCTGTTCCAGCTTCCACAGGTATTCCGAAGTGCCCGCTACCGTCGCAGACGGATTAAAAACAATCTCCGCCCCGTTCAGCCCAAGCGCACGTGCGCCCTCCGGGAAATGCCGGTCATAGCAGATGTATACGCCAACCTTCGCGTAAGCCGTATCGAATACCGGATAACCCAGATTGCCCGGCTTAAAATAATACTTCTCCCAAAAGCCGCAGCCCCCGTCGCCTGCGGCCACATGCGGAATATGATGCTTGCGGTATTTGCCGAGGTAAGCGCCGTCCGCGTCGATTACCGCTGCGCTATTATAGTAGCTCGCAATGCCCTCGCGCTCGTAAATCGGAAGAACAATAACGACGCCTAGCTCCCGGGCGAGCTCCCGGAACAGCCGTGTAGTTGACCCGTTCGGTATCTCCTCCGCGGCGTCATACCATTTGGTGATCTGCTCCGCGCAGAAATACGGTCCGTAGAAGATCTCCTGCAGCGAGATAATCTTAGCGCCTTTTTCAGCGGCTTCGCGTACAAGACGGATATGCTTCTCAATCGCCTTCTTTTTGTGCGCCTCTACCGGTTCATCGCCATGTACGTCATGGGATGCCTGAATTAATCCGATCGTTACTTTACTCATCGCTTCTCCTCCCGATTTCGGTTCCGCTTGCGATACGTACCGCCGACCGGTACAGCAGCTCCGTTCCCAGCGCGATATCCTCCGGAGAGGAATACTCCTTGGGGTTATGGCTGATGCCGTCCTTGCACCGGACAAAAATCATGCTGTAATCCGTCACGTAAGACATCGTCAGCGAATCGTGGAACGGCCCGCTCATCAGCTCGGGCAGCTTCATCCCCATGCCGGACGCTTCCTTCCGCAGGATGTTCTTCATCCATTCCGCGCAATACCGCGGCTCGCTGTTCGTATCCTCCCGGATCAGATACTGCAGGTCATGCTCATCGCAGATGTCCTGAATGGCTTCCAGAAGCTGCTGCTCACGCTCATTCCGGCGGGAAAGAACGATATCCCGGAGGTCAACCGTAAACGTCACCTTCTCCGGGATGATGTTGCGGGAGTCCGGGAACACCGACAGCGAGCCTACCGTCCCCACCGTTGAGGCCCCGTCTTCCAGACGGGCGAGGTCGTTTAGAGCGACGATCACCTTGGCCGCGCCAACCAGCGCGTCCCTCCTCATCGGCATGGGCACCGAGCCCGCATGTCCGGCAAAGCCGTTCAGTTCAACCGTCCACCAGAGCGGACCGGAAATACCGGTTACAATGCCGATTGGCGAATCCAGCGATTCAAGCACCGGCCCCTGTTCAATATGAAGCTCCAGGAAAGCGCCGATCCTCCCCGCCTGAAACGTATATCCTTCAAACTCTGCCGGGTCGCAGCCGAATTCCAGCAGAGCTTCCCGGCGAGTTACGCCATTCTTGTCCGTCCGGTCGAGCTCCCCTTCCTCGAGCTTGCCCGTCATGCCGCGGACGCCAAATAACCCTTTGTTGAAGCGGCAGCCCTCTTCATCGCAAAAGGCAACCACCTCAATGTCCATTTCGGGTGTGAAGCCTTTTTCAGCCATCGTCTGGACCGCTTCAATCGCTCCTAGAACGCCGATAGCCCCGTCATACCGACCGCCATAGGGCTGGGAATCGACATGGGAGCCAAGCATAAGGACCGGAAGCTCCGGATGTTTTCCTCTGAATACGCCTATCAAATTGCCAAAAGGATCTATTCTTGCGCTCATTCCCGCTTCTTCCATCCAGCATTTCACTTGCTCTACGCCCGCTCTATCTTCCTTCGACAAAGCCAGCCGGCATACGCCGGTCTCCCCAATCCTTCCGATCTGCGCCAGCTCCTCGATATGCCGGTTCAGCCGTTCCGCATTAATCGTAGCGTTGAGCTCCACACTCATGTCCCGATCCCTCCCGCCTTGTCTCCGATGACATATAAGTATGTACGAGATTTGAATTTATACGGCTAGTCAGAGAGCCGCCCTCAGGCGAGGGCAGCCGTTTGAACGAAATTACCCCTGCATATCCCAATCCCGGCAGCCGCTTCCACTGCCACTTCGACGCCAACCACAGTTTTCTCGAGCTTAAGGTCCCTTAGGGACCTTAAGCTTCCCCCCATCTCGCTAGCTTTTTTCCGCGTCCGCCAGAATCGTCTTGTCTATGGCTTTGCTTAAATCCGGCGCCGCCTTGATTAATCCGTATTTGAGCGAAATATCTACCGTCCGCTGTACGGCATCATCAACAAACGAGCCAACCTGAGCATCCGTGAACCCTTCCGGCTTCACAAGCTTCGCCATCTCCATCAGCATGGTGGACTGATGCTCCTTCGTTGTGCTGCCCTCCGTGACAGCCTTCATGACGATATCGACCGCCTCTCCCTGATTGGCAATGGCGTAGTTCCAGCCCTTCATCGTGGCGCGGATGGCCTTGACCGCGGTATCCCGGTTATTTTTCAGCCAATCCTCCTTTACCACCAGCGTATCCTCGAGCATCCCGACACCCGCATCCTCAAAGTCGTATACATACAGATCCTCCGGCTTCACGCCGCTCTCCAGCACGACATGGTACTCGTTATAGATGGTAGAGATCGCTACATCCAGCTGCTTGTTGAAAAACTGGTCCATCGTAAAGCCCTGCTTCACCAGCTCGACATCCTTCTGCGGATCAAGGCCGTTCTTCTCCATAAAAGCAAGCACCTGGAACTGCTGGCTTCCCGTCCACATGCCTACCTTCTTGCCTTTCATCTTCGCTGGGGCATCAATACCGGAAGCCTTGTCGGCAACAAACCTGTACGAGCTCTTTTGCAAAATCTGCGCCACAGAGACAAGCGGCAATCCGTTGTCCCGGTTCACCAACAAGCTGTCGAAGCTTGTTACGCCGATATCCGCCGCGCCGTTCACCACCTGCTGCTCGATAACGACATCCGGCCCGCCCGGAACAATCTCGACATCCAGCCCTTCCTGCTCGTAGAAGCCTTTTTCCTTGGCGACGAAAATCCCCGCGAACTGGGCTTGAGGCACCCATTTCAGTTGAATTTTCACCTTCAGAGGTTCGCTTGACTTTCCCTCGTTCGCCGAAGACTCCGATGAACTGTTATTGCCGCAGGCGGCGACCATAAGCAGCGCCATTGCCATCGTCAGCGAGGTTACGGCCTTCATGACCCGGTTTCTCCTTTTCATCTACCCCATCCTCTCCCTATCGCTATCTATTTAAAAGACGAAGACATCCCCTGATGCGTAAGAAGTTATTGCGGTTTGCGCCTGGCGGCATGCCATGGAATCGCGATTCTCTCGATTAGCTGAATGAGATAATAGAGTACGATGCCAAGCACGGCGGCGATCACAATGCAGGACCAGGCGATGGGCATATTGCCCAGCTTGATCTGATCGGATAGCAGAAAGCCCAGCCCTCTGGATGAGATAAAAAACTCGCCAACTATCGCTCCTATAATGCCGGTTGCCATGTTAATCTTAAGTGCCGTAAAAATAGCCGGCAGGGCAAGTCTGAGCCGCAGCTTGAAAAAGATCGTTAACCTTCCTGCTGCGTAAGCATGCATCAGCTCCAGATAGGCGGGCTCGACGGAACACAGTCCCTTATAGGCGCTAACCGCCATCGTAGCCATCGTCATGATCGCGACAATCGCCATCTTGGAGGCGACACCGTCGCCAAACCAGTTGTTCATAACAGGCGCGAGCGCAACGATTGGGACGGCGTTTAAAGCAGCTGCTAAAGTGATGGCTCCTTTGCCTGCTTGCGGAAAAAAGGACGCCGCAATGGCAGCGAGAAGGCCAATAGCCGAGCCAATCAGGCAGCCCCCGATCATTTCCGCGCCGGTATAGAGGGAGTAGTTCCAGAGGAGATCGCGGTTTGTTTGAATCGCCTTTCCTATGGCCGATGGAATCGGCAATTGATAAAGCTCCAAGTGAAACAGCTTGTGGAACCCTTTAAGCTGCCAGATGACCAGAAAGAGGAGGCCGAATCCGATTGGCAGCCATATCGTGCTTCGGGATTGTTTTCGTAAGGAATTTGGAGTTGAGCTATTGATCCTGGCGTTCAGTCCAGCTGATTGGTCTGCGGCTGCTCTTGGTTGCGGGGTCGGCGCAGGGGACTGCTCCGTATTAACGGCGGTCATCATTCTTCCCCTCCCCCTTGCTGACGGAATTCCGGCTGCCACGGGGTCAGTAACCGTTCCGCCAGCGTAACGAACAGAAACCAGATCAAACCGATGGCAACGCTGATTAGGATCGTAGACCAGAACATATACACTTGCGAGCTGCCGTAGTAGAGAGAGCTGAGCATTAATACGCCGATGCCGTTTGGCGCTCCCATCAGCTCAACGATAATAGAAGCGGTAATCGCGAGAGGGGCGGACAGCTTAAGTCCGGCAAAAAGACCGGGAAGCGATGCCATCAGCCGCAGCTTGGTGTACGTCGTCCATCCGGAGGCTGCGTACGAACGCATCAGCTCCTCCTGCTCAGGCTTGATGCTCTGAAGGCCGCGCAGCATATGGATGGCTACCGGAAAAAAGGTTACATATCCCGCCATCAGCACCCTCGACATCGCAGGATCATGAATGATGCCGTACAGGATTGGGGCAAGCCCAATGATCGGAACCATCTGCGAAGCAATCATATACGGAGATAAGGTTAGCTCGATGGTTCTGGACAAGCTCATGATAATAGCAAGAGTTGCCCCTACCGCCGTCCCAATCAGAAATCCCAGTATGGAGTTCCCGAAGGTGATCGCGCCTTGCTCGGCTATCGTGGACCAATGCTTGATAAGGGCTTGAAGGACAAGATGAAGATACGGGAGCTTGGAGGCCGGTGCCAGTACATGTGCAATATCGGCTATGTACCAAGCCGCTGCCTCCCATAGCGCCAGAGCTCCCGCCACCCATATGGCGAGAATACCTCCTTGGCCGCTTTTTCTAAGCCATCCGCTTATCAAGAGGATCACGCTCCTTGTAAAGGCAAGCTCTCACCCTGGCCGTCATCTCATGGAAACGTCCGGAATTACGGATAAACTCGTAGCTGCCCTCCTCCCGTTCGATGTCCAGAATCGTATGGACTCGCCCGGGATGCGCTGACATGACGATAACCCGATCGGACAGGAATACCGCTTCCGGAATGCTGTGAGTAACAAATACGATCGTTTTATTGGTCTGCTTCTGGATGTCGAGCAGGTCAAGCTGAAGCTTCTCTTTCGTAAACTCATCCAAAGCGGAGAAAGGTTCATCCATCAACAGAATCGGCGGATCAAGCGCCAATGCTCTGGCAATGGCCACTCGTTGCTGCATGCCGCCGCTTAGCTGCCAAGGATAATGATCCTTGAATTTTGCTAAGCCAACCATGTCGATCAGACGGCTTGATATAGCTGAATATTCAGACTTTTTAAGGCCGAGCACTTCCATCGGCAGCTCGATATTATCCTTCACCGTGCGCCATTCGAATAAGGTAGGGCTTTGAAAAACAATCCCGAACTTTCTCTTCAATCGGACTTCGCGGGGCTCCTCTTCGCCGATCGTAATCCGTCCGCTTGTCGGCTGCAGCAGATCCGCGATTAGCCGGAGCAATGTAGATTTGCCGCAGCCCGAAGGCCCTAGCAGGGAGACGAATTCGCTCCGATGGATATCAAAGCTGACCTGCGAGAGCGCCGTCACCTCTCTGCCCTTCCGTCCGAATACCATCGACACATCGTCAATCCGTATTTCAATTTCCTTCTGACTCTCTTGTGACAAACCCTCAACCCCCTCGCTCTTGATGAAGATTGTTTATGTCATCTTTTCACGCGCCGCTTGTGTTGATATGTAATATTATATAACACGAAATTTGGATTACATTATACAAACTGTTTTACAAAATAGCGTGAACGTTTGACGTTATGTATAGAGGCGGTTTGAATAGAGGATAGATGATGTAAGGATTGGGTTAGTATAGGCGCTACGTTGTTCACTTTGCAGGATAAGGGTCGTAAAAGTCTTTCCCTCGAAGGGTACATGGCACGGATTGCAGTAAATCGGGTCTCAACGGTCCGTTCAGGCACTCCTTCGCCGCAATATCCTGCATAACGTGCAACGTAAAACAATTACTGGGCTGTAGAGCCTCATTATGCTGCATTTCGTACAGTGCGGCGGCTGGGAAAAGGTGGGGTGGCACGATCTCAATCGAACCCGTGGAGCAGGAGCGGTTACGCAAGTTGTTAGGCTAATTTCAGCCTTTCAGGCGTGAACGCACCATTCTGGGCTTGATAGACTAGTTTCAGTCTCTCATTTAGACATGCAGCCCTGCAAAAAAATAGAGGCTGTCCCAAAGGGACAACCTCTATCCTGCAACCTTCTATTTCGTAGAGCGGTCAACCGCCGAAATCGTAAACGTGAAGCTCAGGTCCTGATCCGCCGGGATTTGGTATTCCGGATGAACCGGAGCGCCCCAGCTGTCGTCGCCGCCTACGCCCATTTGGCGGCCGGCAACCGTTACAACCGTGTAATGCGGCTGCGGCAGCTCATACCAATGAGCGGCATTTTCAAGCTCGAACGCCGTCCAAGGCGAAACGTTGCATTCCACCGGCGCCGATGCTGCAGCATTCAGTTGCAGGCCAAAGCCTTGGCTGTCGGTGATGCGCACTTGGCGTACGCCGGTACGGTTGCCCGTCTCTTGCGGTACCAGATACGGAGTTGGCAGGTCCTTCACCGCACGGCTGAACGTACCGAGACGCGCGCCGAAAGCACGGTCGATATAATTCTCTTCCGGCCCCATGGCATACCACTCGGTCTGATCATAGTCCGCGGACAGCTTGAACGTCAGGCCAACAATCGGCACATTCGGAAGTCCGGCTGCACCTTTGTAATCAGTCTTTACTTCAATGCTTCCGTCCGCAAATACTGTATAGGTCGTGCGTACGCGCAGGTCGGCGCTAATGCTGAAGCCGTATTCGAACGCAACCGTTGCGCGGTCGCCCGACGCGGCAACGTCCAGCTCAACCTTCAGGCATTTGCGCGCCAAGCTTGCCGCATACCACAGACCGGCATCATAGCCATGTGCGTAACCTTTATCGTTATCCGTCTGCGCGCGCCAGAACTGCGGCACCGGCGGTGCTGCGATAAACTCGCGGCTGCCGTAACGGATCGAGGCCAGCGAGCCAACGCCTTTGGAGAACTGGATCGTGAAGCCTTCGCCCATAACGCCGATGTTCACATCGCCTTCTACAACGCGAATCGAGCCTGTTGGTACGGCTTCCTCGGCAGCAACCTCGAATACGTACTCGCCAAAGGCTACTTCATGGCCGGCTTCTGCCCAGAGCTCATCCTGCTTGAGCACAAGCGCGGCATGAACCGCATACTCGCCTGCAATCTTTGTAGCTTCCGCCGGCAGCGAAAGCGGCACAACGTCTTCGCTCCCCGGTTCAACGGACGTTTCACCGTTCCAGCCGAATACTTCTACGCCATCGCGGTATACGCGGACCGTCAAATCCCACTCGCTTGTATTCACGAACAGGTTCTCGTTAATCACTTTAACGCCCGTACGCGAAGGAACTAGCTTCACGTTCTGGTACAGGAACTTCACTTCCTGCATTTTCGGCGTTACCTTTCGGTCTGCGAAAACGATACCGTTGCCGCAGAAGCTGTAGTCCGTCGGACGGTCGTTAAAGTCGCCGCCGTAAGCGAAGAACTCTTTGCCATAACGGTCCTTGGTCATAATGGATTGATCCATGTAGTCCCAAATGAAGCCGCCTTGGTACATCGGGTACTTTTGCTCCAGCTCGGTGTATTTATGCATGCCGCCAACCGAGTTGCCCATGGCATGCATGTATTCGCAGCTGATGTACGGCTTGGACGGATTGGACTCCAGATATTCGATAATGTCCGCAGGCTTGGCGTACATCCGGCTTTCCATGTCGCTTGTCGCGTCGTATTTGCGGTTGTGGAACACGCCTTCGTAATGGACAAGACGGCTTGGATCCTTCGCATGGAAGTACTTCGTTGCGTTCAGAATCACTTCGCCCGCATAAGATTCGTTACCGCAAGACCAGATAAGAATCGAAGGATGGTTCTTGTCGCGCTCGAGCATCGACTCCGCACGATCCAACACGGAGCCCTGCCATTCCGGCAGATTGCCCGGCACGTTCCAGGACGGCTCGACCGCGCCCATCTTCTGCCACGAGCCGTGGGATTCGAGGTTCATCTCATCGATCAGATAAATGCCGTATTCGTCGCACAGCTCGTACCACAACGTCTGGTTCGGATAATGCGAGGTACGAACGGCGTTCATGTTATTCGCTTTGATCGTGGTAATATCCCAGATCATGTCTTCAGCCGTAATGGCGCGGCCGCGGCGTACGTTGAATTCATGGCGGTTAACGCCTTTGAATACGATGCGTTTGCCGTTGATATGCATCACTTTATCGATCATTTCGAAGCGGCGGAAGCCGGCTTTTTGCACAATGGCTTCAACCAGCTGACCCTGTGCATTCAAGACGGACAAGCATACGCTGTACAAATACGGAGATTCCGCGCTCCACAGCTTTACTTCGCCCGCATCAACCGTTACCGACAGCTTGCCGTCCGCAAAAGTCCCCTCGCCCGCAGCTGCAACAACGCCTTCCGCGTCCTTCAGCTCAAGCCTCACCGAAGCACCGGCAATGCCGGCTTGCTCCAATAATTCCAGATCAACCTTCAGCGTACCTTGCTTGTAGCTGTCGTCGAGGTCCGCATGGATAAACATATCTCTAACATGGATCTCCGGAACCGTATACAGATACACGTCGCGGAAAATGCCCGAGAAACGCCAGAAGTCCTGATCCTCGAGCCAAGCGCCGGAGCTGCGTTGGTACACTTCCACCGCAAGCTTGTTGTCGCCTTCCTTGATAAACGGAGTCAGATCAAACTCCGAAGGCGTAAAGCTGTCTTCCGCATAGCCGACAAACTCGCCGTTCAGCCATACATAGAAGGCCGATTCGACGCCTTGGAACGAAATATAGACAGGTCCGTTCATGGATTCCGGCTTGCTGAAATGCTTCACGTAGCTGCCTACCGGATTGCTGACTACCGGGATAGCTGGAGGACGAACAGCGTCCAGACCGTCCCAAGGGTACATCGTATTTACATATTGCAGCTGGCCGTAGCCCTGCATCTGAATATGCCCCGGCACCTCTATATCATCCCAGCCGCTGCAATCAAAGTCTTGTTTATAGAAGTTTTCAATTCGGCTTGCCGCATTTACGGCGTAGCTGAATTTCCAACCGCCGTTCAAATCCTGGCGCATCGCCATTGGCGCTTTGCCCTCCGCTTCCTCCATCGAACGGTAATACCGATGATCGGAGTGCGCATCCAGACGGTTTACGCGGTAAACGGTCGGATCGCTGAGCCAATTGATGTCTGCCCTTGTTGCTTTCATTCTTTATGAATCCTCCCTAAAATGAATTATCACCACAATAGCCCGTTACACGGGTTATCGTGATGATTCATTACTTCGAAAGCGTACGCTAATGAATTATCACCACAATAGCCCGTTATACGGGCTATCGTGATGATTCATTACTTGCGAGCCTATTTGACCGATCCCGTCATTCCCGCTACAAAATGCTTTTGCATCAGGAAGAAGACAATGGCTGTTGGCAGCGTCGCAATCAGAATAACAAGCATGTTCACGCCGTAGTCCGGCGAGTAGCTGGAGCCCAGATTCGAGATCAGGAGCGGAATCGTCCGTTTCTCCGGGGATTGCAGCACAACGAGCGGCCACAAGTAGTTATTCCAGCTGGACATAAACGTAATGATGGCAGCCGCCGCATAAGTCGTTTTCATGGTTGGAACATAGATGCGGAAGAAAACGCCAAGTTCGTTTAATCCATCTATTCGACCTGCTTCAAGCATTTCCTTCGGGAACATCTTTGTACTTTGACGGAAAAAGAAAATTAAGAACGCGGTCGTTACCGTTGGCAGCACGACAGCCGTCATCGTATTGATCCCGATTGCCGGGATATTTTGCGTAATCGTACCAAACATACGGTACAGCGGAACCATCAAAGCAGCAAACGGAATCATCATCGAGAGCAGCAGGATGTTAAAAACAACGTCCTTCGCTTTGCTGCGGAAAATTTCAAAGCCGTAACCGGCCAGAGAAGCAATAAGAAGGGCCAGGATCGTTGTCGAGATCGAGATTTTTGCCGAGTTAAGCATGGCTTGCCCAAGATCAACCTGATCCAAAATTTTGTGCCAGTTCGCGCCCAGACTTGAGCCGGGCAGCAAAGTCCCCTTCGTTACGTCAACCGATTTGTTCGTTGCGCTTATGATCATCCATATGAATGGGAAGATCGATACAATGGCCGCAATGCTCAGGAATACATAGGTGAAAATCCGTTTAGCCATTTTTATCACCTGCCAGTTTAAACTGAAGAATCGAGAAGATTACAATAAGAATAACAACGCCGTACGAGACAGTCGCGGCATAACCGAAGTCAGGCGTATATTTAAACGAAAGGTTGTAAATATACTGCGACAGCGTCATGGTCGAGTTGCCAGGTCCGCCCTTCGTAATGTTCATAACTTCATCGAACAACTGCAGGGTACCAATCGTTGATGTGATCGATGTGAACAAAATGATTGGCTTAAGCAGCGGTACCGTAATCTGGCTGAATTGACGGAAGGCCGAAGCACCGTCAATCCGTGCCGCTTCATAAATCGAGTTATCGATATTTTGCAGGGCAGACAGATAGAAAATCATGTTATATCCGGTCCAACGCCATGTGATGGCGATAATAATCGTAATTTTAGCCCAGAACGGGTCAGTGATCCATTGAATGGGGGCGCTGATCAAATGAAGATTAGTCAGCAAAGAGTTAATCAAGCCGTCATTACCGAACAGGTATTTGAAAATAACGGAATAAGCAACAAGCGATGTTACAGCCGGCAGGAAGATCGCCGTACGGAAAAATCCTTTAAGCTTCAGCTTGCTATCATTAAGCAATACCGAGATAAACATGGCAAGCACGATCATGATCGGTACTTGGATAATCAGGAATATAAACGTGTTTTTCAGTGCGGTAATAAAAGTCTGGTCTTTAAACAGCCTTGCATAGTTGTCTCCACCAACATAATGCAGGTTCGTGCCGGTTCCGGTCTGGAACGATAACATCAGTGCCTTAATCATCGGGTAGAAATAAAAGGCGCAAATCATAATGACCGCTATCGCTATAAACGACCAGCCGATCGCATTCGTTTTCGCCTTAATATTCATTGCTTTTGCTTTACTCACAGCGGCAGCCAGCTCCTTCCTATCTTGAGCATTCATAATAAAGACCTTGGAGCATGCCCCGCGGGGCACGCCTTAAGAGATGGCGGCGGAACGCGGAGGACCATGTTCCAAGGTCAATTTCTCTCTTTATTTTACAGACGAGTCTGCTTGTGCTTGCGCGTCTTTCAATACATCGTCAATCTTCTTGCCGTTCAGGTAGTTCTGCATTTCCACAACCAGAATGTCCTCGATTGCGTAAGTGTGCATACCGTAGTTCACGCTTGGAATTTCGTTCGTCCATTTCGCGAAGTCCTGTACGATTTTTTGACCGCCGAAGAATTCGTTAGCTGCTGTGTAAGCTTCGCCGGTTGTAGCCGGTTTGTAAGTACCGATTGCGCCAACGTCAGTAACGAGTTTTTGGTAAAGGTCAACGTTCGAGCCAAGAGTTGCTTTCAGGAATTCAGCTGCTTGCTCTTTGCCTGGAACGTTCAGAACGTACCACGAGCTGCCGCCAAGGTTAGTTGCGTGTACGGAGTTAGGCGTTTTCGCAAGCTTAGGCATTGGAGCAATCGCCCATTTGCCGGACTGCGAAGCTTCCGCCGTGATGGAAGGCGTGAACCAGTTGCCCGTAGGTACCGATGCAGCGTCACCGTTGTTGTAGTTCGCTACGAATTGGCTCCAGTCGGAGTGGATTTTCACGATGTTGGCATCCATCATTTTTTTGTATACTTCGAACGCTTCTTTCATTGCTTCGTTGTTTGCAATGTTAGGCGTTTTGCCGTCTTCGTTCAGGTACCACGAACCAGCGGATTGAATCATCATGCGGATGATACCGAGATCGTTCGGATCAAGGGAGATCCAGTCCTTGCCTGTTGCTTCTTTCACTTTTTTACCGATATCGATGTACTGGTCCCAAGTAATGTCTTGAAGATCATTAATGGTGTAGCCGGCTTTCTCGAGGTAATCCGTTCTCACATAAAGACCAGCAACGCCGGAGTCAAACGGAACGCCGTAGTATTTGCCGTCAACGCTTGTAGGTCCAAGCTTGTAATCAGCAAAGTCTTTAGGGTTGATTACGCTGCTCAAGTCGTAGAACATGTCCGGGTAAGCTTGCAGGAAGCTTTGCGCGCGGTAGTCCTCGATAAGTACAATGTTAGGCAGACCTTTCGTCGTGCCGGAGCTCATGCCCGTATTCAGCTTTTGAACGATATCGTTCTGAGCGTTTTCTACAATATCAACGGTCAAATCCTTGTTCGTTGCCGCATAAGCGTCTTTCGCAAGGTTCATCGCTTTGATGTTAAAGTTAGGATCCCATGCCCAAACCGTAATTTTGCTTGCAGCTTTGCCGCCGTTTTCCGCACCCGTATTCGCGGTGTTTTTGTTGTTGTCCGAGCCCGACGAACAAGCCGACAATGCAACCGCGCTAAGAGCAAGTACAGTGACTAATTTCTTCACTTTCAAGACCTCCGCATCTGTATATGTGTTGTAAGCGTTTTCCGGCTTACGAATCCATGATAGCATTCCCATCATGGCGCTCGTTAGAACGATCTTTACAACGAATTGTCATTTTATTATGAGTTGCTTGAAAGTGGTCTATTCGCACTAGGACAATCTTTAGAAATTTGGATCATTATTGGATTTGAGCAGCGGAATGCGAATTTTTACCCGGGTTCCTTCCCCGATCTGGCTTGTTATGGTAACTCCGTATTCCTCGCCGAACAACAATTTGATCCGGTCATTTACATTGCGCACGCCAATTCCGCTGAACAGCTGGCGTTTGTTCTCCTGGCTCGGGATTCCTCCGTTAATATTCATGCCGTCGCCATTGTCCACCACTTCACAGACCAGGGCGGAGCCTTCCTGCGCAACCATAATGTAGATGTAGCCTTCGGATTTATCATTAAAAGCATGGAAAAAGGCGTTCTCGATAAAGGGCTGGATCATCAGCTTCGGAATCCGGTAATCCAGGCAATCCGGACCGATAAAGTAACTGACGCGGATCCGCTCGCCGTAACGAACCTGATTGATAAAGACGTAATTTTTCATATTGTCGAGCTCTTGCTGTACCGTAATCATCTCGCTGACGTTGCCGATGGCATTCTGCAGAAGCGAGATAAGAGCATTAATCGTCTCGGCAGCCTTTTCCTTGTTGCCCTGCTGGACCATAAACTTCACCGAAGCGAGCGTATTATATAGAAAATGAGGATTAATCTGCTGCTGCAGCGCTTCCAGCTCCGCATTGCGTTGCTGCTTCTGCGTCTCCACCAGCTTGTCTACGTATTCATTCAGCTCGTCAATCATGGCATTAAAGGCAAGGCCAAGCTGGCGAGTCTCATAGCTGCCGTCCACCTTCACGTGGCGGTCGAATTCGTACTTCGAGATGGTTGAAATCTGCTTCACGAGCCGGGTCAGCGATTTGGTCAGCCGTCTTGAAATGAGGAACACGATAATAACCGCAGCGGCCACAATCGCCATAACGATAAGCGTAATCTGCCTCGTATCCGTCAATTGTCCCAGGACCTGCTTCTTATCAATGACGTTCACCATGTATAGGTCTAGTCCGGCAATATACTCCGATAAAAGAAGATGGTCTTTCCCCATAATGTCGGCATTCTTGTAATCCAGGTTCTTCTCGTCGATCTCTTTCGCATACTGAAGAAGATCCGGCGAACGCTGCCCGATCCAGTCATTGCGGTTGGAGGATACAATCGTTCCCCGGCTGTCGATGACCGCCACATCATTTCCTAGACTTGTATTGCTGTCATAAAACCGGGCGAAATAAGGCTCGCGAACGGCAAAATAAACCATTCCATAGACGGTTCCGCTGCGATCGACCAAAGCCTTGGAGGCTACAATCGTAGGCTCGATGCCCGGCGTACCGGAGGTTTCGGCGTCGTCATAGGAATACATCAGCCTGCGAGGCTCCGCAAGCGAACGCTTCGTAATGGGATGGTTCGCAAGAGCATCGTCCGGTACCGGCCAATAGGAACGGTCCGTCGAATAACGACGACCGTTCACCCCTGTTACCGTAATGCCTACCTCATAGGCGTCCACGCTGGATTTAATCTTGTTCATCTGCTGCCCCATCTGAAAATAACTGCCCACCATGACGTTCGATTCGCCGCTGCCTTCGGTCAGAAACTGCTTAATCGTACCGCTCTGCGAGATTTTGTTCGCCGTCAGCACAATGGAATAATTAAACGAATCCATACCGTTTCGGATCTGCGCGATAATTTTCGAATTGGTAATACTGAATGTCTCCATAAATACGCGGCTGGATACGTTCATCGTTGTCCAGGTCGCCGTAATCGATACGGCCACAATGCTCACGACCATAATGATGAACATTTTCACGAAGAGGCCGTTATATTTGAATCGGTCGAGTATTTTACTCAAAGCTATCACTCACTCATCTCAGGTTTTGTTGCCGATAGCGGCTTGGCGACAGTCCGGTATGCTTCTTGAACACCTTGCAGAAATAGCTGTGATCCGAATAGCCCACCATCCCGCTGATCTCCGAAATCGAAGCTTCCCCTGCCCGCAGCAGCTCCGATGCTTTCTCCAGTCTCACCCTATGCAAATAATCGACAAAGCCCTCGTTATGATGGGTAGAGAAATAGCTCGACAGATACGACGGGTTAAAATGAAAATGCTTCGCCATCTCCGTCAAATTAAGCGATTCGGCATAATGCTCGTGAATGTAATCAAGCAGCCGCTTCATGTTGGCATTGCCGGACTGCTCGGCTTTCTCGGCAATGCACAGCTTCGCTTCTCCGATAAACGCCGTCAGCAGCTCTGCCGCCGCATTGGCGTTCCGCGACTCTTCAATAGCTTTGAAGTAGTAATACTTCTTCGTCTCCAGCTGCTGCGTGCTGTAGTTCATATTGCCGAGCAGCACGGTAATGTTAAAAATAACATTGCTCAGAAACGACTTGAACTCAAAAACATCCGTCGTATAGTTTGTTTTGAACGCTTCGAGATGATCCAGCAAATAATCAAATGCCGTATCAAAACGCTCGCGCTTGAACGATTCCGTAAAGCTGTTCAAGTTAAACGGATCTGCCGCTTGCCCGGCTTCCGGGAACTCATGGAACAATAATAGATGCTTGTCCGGGAAATAAAAGGCGTAATCCATCATTTTCAGCAGACTAGCCTTATAGGACTGCTCCAGCTCGGTAATCGCCGAGAAAGGCTCGCTTACCACAACCGCCACATCCAGCTTCAGCTGATTGATCGAGCTCGCCATCGTTCTTCCCCAGTAAGGCAGCAGGCTTAGCATCGTATAATCCAGATTAAGGAGCAGCAGAATCATAGGCGCTTCGGCTTTTAGCACGTGGTAGACCAGCTGGTCGGCATGGACTGCCTGTTTATCCAGCTCGCCTTCCATCGTTTGCCGGATGGCATTCGCCTGCTCCTTCGTTACATTCATTCCTCGGAAGTCCACGCCCAGAAGGCAGAAGGCGCTATGCGGAAAATGGTCGCCTAGCTCCGCTTCAACCTGCTTGGCATCCATCTCGTAACCGGATAACAGCTTCTCCAGCACCGTGTCGATGGTTGGACCTTGATTCGCGAATGGCTCTTCCCCTTGCAGGGACGGAATTTTATCGGCAACGGCTTTCAGCACGTTCAGCATATGGCCGGTGTCGAGCTTGGGCTTTAATATATAGTCGCGTACGCCGCTTTGAAAGGTGGAGCGTACGTAATCGAAATCTCCGAAGCTGCTAAGGACAATAACTTCAATATCCGGGTATTTCAGCTTGATCTGCCGGGTCAGCTCTTCGCCGTCCATAATCGGCATAACAAGATCCGTCAGCACGATATGAGGCTGCAGCTCCGCGATCATCTCAAGCGCTTCTTTCCCGTTTGAAGCCTCGCCCACGATCTGAAAACCTTCCTGCTCCCAGTTCATATAATGCTTGATCCCTTGCCGGATCAAAGCTTCGTCGTCCACGATCAGCAGTCTGCAGTAGTTTGACATGGTGAACCTCCTTAAAAGAATTGCCACATGCTTTTTGTGGCAATTCTTACTTCGTAAGCATGGTTCTGCACTTACATATGTAAAGTACATTATAACCGATAAAGCGAGCCCATTTCTCACCTTTCTGAATGGGCTGTCCTTGTTACATTTTGGCGGATTATTTGGAAGTTTGCTAGAATCGGGCAACTTTTGCTTCACATATCCGGGGAGGACTTGAATATATTGAATAACAAACCCAAAAAAACTGTGCAAGGAGGTGCTCCGAAATGGGTTCAGCAGAAGATAGACTGTTTGTTGTATCTCAGGAGGATTGGTCGCTGCATCGTAAAGGCTACCAGGATCAAGCCAGGCACCAGCAGAAGGTCCGGGATGCCATTAAGCAAAATTTGCCCGACCTCGTGTCTGAAGAAAGCATTGTCATGTCTGACGGCAAGCAAGTAATCAAAGTGCCGATTCGGAGCCTTGACGAATTCCGATTTGTGTATAACTACAATAAAAATAAACATGTAGGTCAAGGAGACGGCGACAGCCAGGTCGGCGACGTGTTAGGCGTCGATCCGCAAGCGGCCAAAGGTCCCGGCAAGGGCGAAGGCGCCGGCGATCAGCCCGGCGAGGATGTTATCGAAGCGGAGATCAGCTTGGCTGAGCTGGAGAGTATGCTGTTCGAGGAATTAGAGCTTCCGTTCCTTCGCCAGAAGGATAAGGATCAGCTCGAGACGAAGGAAATCCGGTTCAACGATATCCGGAAAAAAGGCATCATGTCGAACATCGACAAGAAGCGGACGATCATGGAAAACCTGCGGCGCAACGCTACCTCCGGCACGCCGGGCATTCACGGCATCTCGCCGGATGATCTTCGCTACAAGACCTGGGAAGAGATTGTGCGTCCGCAATCCAATGCGGTTATCCTTGCCATGATGGATACATCGGGCTCCATGGGCTCCTTCGAGAAATACGTAGCCCGTTCGTTCTTCTTCTGGATGACCCGCTTCCTGCGGCATCAATACGAGAAAGTCGAAATCGTATTCATTGCCCATCACACCGAAGCGAAGGAAGTAACCGAAGAAGAGTTCTTCACTCGCGGCGAAAGCGGCGGTACGATCTGCTCATCAGCCTACATCAAGGCGCTCGAGATTATCGACAGCCGGTTCTCGCCAAGCATGTACAACATCTATCCGTTCCACTTCTCCGACGGCGATAACCTGACCAGCGACAACGAGCGCTGCGTCAAGCTGATCGGCGAGCTGCTCAAGCGCTCCAACCTGTTCGGCTACGGCGAAGTGAACCAGTACAACCGCTCGAGTACGCTAATGTCCGCGTATAAGCATATTAATATGCAGCATTTCATGTACTACGTCATTCGCGAGAAAGGCGAAGTGTATAACGCCCTGAAGTCCTTCTTCCGCAAACGTGAAGGCGTTGTAGGGTAAAAGGAAACCGGTCGTCCAGGGGACGGCCGGTTTTTCAATCCATCAATAAATAACAAACATATCATCATCCACTGTGCCATCAAAGTTAATGAAGAGTTTATAATACCCGACTACATGATCAGAGTACTCCATATTAAGCGTTGCAACGACATGGTTGTAATCAAAATCAGGATAGTTATTACTAAACTTTATTGATACCGAATCAATCTTGAGCTCAAGATAAGTTGAGTCATAATTAGGAAAAACTCCACCGAACTCAGCAGATTCCTCTACTTTGTAGTGTTCAAAGCTTCTCCAAAATGCTGAATACAATTTCGATTCGAGATCATTTGCAAGCATCCACTCTCTCAAAGCCCCAACCTCAAACATTGTCCAAGGACTCCTTCGTATATACACTAAAATTATGCCGATCTTTCGCTAAAGCGAAAACAATTGCTGTATCCATCTCTTAATCCTTCCTTGCCTTGTCACAGCTTCCTCAATTGGACAATAGGGACAAGTCGAACATACCGAATGTGCCTTATCCCTCTGAATGTTTAATTTGATTAGAGTATCCGCCATGAACAATCTTTCTCTCTCAAAATTAATGTCCATGCATACCCCTAATTCAACAGTCTGATCTAATAACTTACAATAATACTCGTCGTTCATTCACTCACCACATTATTCTCGGGTAATTCTTCTGCGATCGGCTCTCTAACTAAGTGTTTAAATATCGCTTTGCAAACGCCATGCTTTTTATAATTTTTAATAGCTTCATTTAGTGACAGCTTGTTTGCCCCAATGCTTATATGAGGCTTTTCGTGCGCTATAAGATCATATTGCCAATAACAAACTTCACAAATATCTGCTAAAACTTCATCATCTCTGCAGATCGTAAAGTAACCGCAGCAAGGACATTGAACATTTCCTAAGTTTGACCTGACAACCTCGGCATGAACCCGTTTCTGTTTATCTTTCCAATTCATCTGTCCAAAAATGATCCCCATTACCGCGCCAGCAAAACAGTCGTAGTAGTCGAACTCTCTATGAAACAACAAATAGGCACCTAACATAAAGACTAGATAAAAGAGCTCCCCTTCTACTGCTCTTCTGAAAAGAAACTTGTACTTTATTCGCTTCATCGCTTTAGTGTTCAACAGACCGCTTCCCTCCAGGAGCTATCAAATGAAGGACATCCTATATGGGTATTTTATACAAAAAGACGGACACCAGTCATATTAATTGAAAACAAATCCTTCAAAAAAAGATGACCCAAAAAGAGTCATCTTTTTCCCGCTGCTATCTATTCAAACACCGTAAACATCCCCGTCATCCCCGGGGAATGATCCTTGAACCCAAACTGCTCGTAAAATGCATCATTGCCATAAGAGGCAAACAGCCCGACAAAAGCCAGCCCGTTCTCATGGCGGCGTTCTTTGATATAGTCCAGCAGCTGTTCTACGATAAGCTTTCCTAGGCCATTTTTCTGGTGCTCCGGCGCGATCGCCACATCCTGGATGTAAAAGTACATGGCCCCATCGCCAACGATCCGTCCCATTCCGACAACCTCGCCTTCAAGCTCGACTACCACGCCATAAAGCGAGCCTGCAATCGATTGCCCGGACATTTCTATATGAATGCTCCCCCAACCTACAGCTTCCCATAAAGCTTTATGCTCCTGCACCGTCGGAAGACGCTTAATGATTTCGTATTGTTTATTTGCCATAAATAAATGACCACCTTTATCTCATGATTTGGTGGCTGCCACGTACAACCACCTTATTTATGGTTGGATCCCGCGGTTATACTCCATGTTATTCATCCCCCTGTATGATTCTATCTGACACTTTACCGTAAATTCAGGTAGAAGGGAATCTTTATTCGAAATGAAGCAACTGAATGAAGCTACTATTTAAGCTCCAAGTTCTCTTTCCCAGCGCTTGTCCATAGCCGCTGATCGGTTACCTTGAACCCATCTATACACCTGATAGGCTCCATAGCTTTGCAAAAGAATCAGTATGGGGATAAAGTCGAGCCTGTACCGGGATTGAATTTCTACCAGCAAATGCGCTCCGATATATAGCAATAAGAGAATTAAATAAAATAATGCCTCATGCCCTTTACCTGTTCGCCATAAAGCAACCATACTCACAATACCAAATGCGCTCATCAGCACATACAGCGGTCTTTCCCACTGGTGAAGGCTAGTCTCCAATTTCCATTTGTCTAATCCCCGCAGGCTCCAATAAGGCGAAGAATCCGAAGAACCCCACATATGGACAAGCTTTCTTCCAAATAAAGCGATGAGCTCGCTTTTATTTTCGAGACGTTCCTTTATGATTACAAGCTCCGCCTGATGACGCTCCTCGCCAAAAGAATACTGGTTCGTATAGTCAGCATCCTCCTTATTCCAGCTTCCGTTTGTCTGCGCGTTAAGCCCCACCATAAACTTCCAATATTTTTCTCCGCCAAATAACGAATGCTCGGTAACATGAGACGAAGTCAGCGAAATGTTGGCTAGTAGTTGCACCAAATAATACACGGCTATCAAGGCTCCAAGCTTGCCTGCCGTACTCGCCGCTTGTCTTTTGATAGAGCCGCGCCATTGCTGCCATATAATTAAAAGAACAAATAATATGACACCAGCCAAATAGACGCTTCCAATGGGACGCATGAGATGCCCTAAGCCAATCGCTAATCCGGCAAGCACCCAATAGATAACCCGGTCCCTGCCTTTAAGAAGCAAAAAGCATCCCCCTATAAATAAAAACACCGATATATGCTGGTTCGTCAGCACCGAACACATCAGGATATTCGGAATATAAAAGAGGTACACCAAAGCCGCGATTCTTCCGCAGCTTTCATGAAATACTTTCGAAGCGGAAAGATAAAGGACAATGGCGGTTCCCATGCTAAACAAGACGTTCAAGATCTTAAAAAGGATTAAATGATCTCCAAAAAGCTTAATGACTCCGGCCTCATACATCGTAAACCCAAGCTGATAAGGAAAGCTGATATAGTAAGATGAATCACTAAAAGCAAAGTCCCCCGAAGCCGCCGCTTGTGCCGCATTATACATAAATAGAAAATCCGATTCCGGCAACGCCGGATTCCATACAATCCAGATCACTCGACAAACGAAGCCAAGAAAGAGGAATACTACCAGGAAAGCTTTCCGGCTGAGACCGGTAATTGCCCAATGAATAACAAGCAGGGTCACTACTGCCGCCGCTATAAACGCTGCGATCATTTTTAATACCGAATCATAGAAGCTCCATGAGTTTGCAAAGGAAGCTGCGAATATCGTTGCAAAAAACAGTCCGCCTGCAACAGAGAGAATACGCGTGCGAAAAGTCATACTACTCCTATCCTTTCAAAGTTTATCCAGCTATGTTACCATATTTTTCTTTGCAAAGGCATGATTGCATGGAACTAATTTCCTAATGTTTCAACAAAAATAGCCATCCCTAAGGACAGCCGTGTCAATTTCCCGGGTAATTTATCGAATAACGAATTTTTAATCTTCTACTACATACGTTCGCCTATACCCGCTGCAAACCGCCTTCATACGCTATAGCGTACCTGCCTAAAAAATGGACTAACAAGCGAATGATAGCCATTCATTCATAGGGAGATGGATACGTGAAAGCCAAGACACAGCTTACGGGGCGAGTTATTTTCAAAGGTGATCCCGGTTACGAGACCGCTCGAAAGAACTGGGATCCTCATACGGACCGGTTTCCGAAAGTATTTGTTTTTGCGAAAAAAACGCGTGATGTAGCAAACGCCATCAAATGGGCACGGGAGCATAAGGTGCCGATCCGCCCGAGAAGCGGCAGGCATGCCCTGGAAACTAACTTGTCGCAAGTAAACGGCGGACTCGTCATCGATACAAGCGAACTGAAGAAGATTACGTTGAATAAAAAAAGCAATACCGCCGTTGTCGAGACCGGTAACCGCGTAGGAAGAATCGTAGATACGCTTGCGCGGCAGGGTTACATGGCGCCATTTGGCGACAGCCCTTCCGTCGGCATCGGAGGCATCACCCCCGGAGGAGGAATTGGTCCGCTGCAACGGACGACCGGGCTTATCAGCGACAATCTGCTAGCTCTGGAAATGGTTGATGCCAAAGGCAGAATCATTCGCGCAAGCAAGAAACGCAACTCCGATCTGCTCTGGGCTTCACGGGGCGGCGGCGGCGGTAACTTTGGCGTATACACGAAGTACAAATTTAAAGTGAGACGCGCTCCGGTTCGGGCGACCGTATTCAGTATCACTTGGCCGTGGGAGCAGTTCGAGGAAGTCGTCAAAGCCTGGCAGCGATGGGCGCCTTTCACCAGCACCAAGCTGGGCAGCGAATTATCGATCGGTCCGAAAAAAGGCGGAAATGTCAGTATGCTGGGTGTCTACCTGGGCTGCAAAAAGAAAGCCCTTAAATTCCTGCGGCCTATCTTAAGCGTCGGAACAACGACCAAGAGGGACATCCAGTCTCTTCCTTGGCTGCAAGCAACCAAGTTTCTGCTGGCTCCTGATCCCATCCTTCCACAGAAGTTCAGCAACCAATTCTCCAGCGGTTTCGGCAGACGTCCGTTCCCGGATAAGGCGTTTAAATATATGCGCGGGTTCCTGGAAAAGGCCGAAGGAGGAACTCCTGCCGGCTTCTTCTTCCTCAACTGGGGAGGAGCGATTAGAAAAATTGCGCCTAGGGCTACCGCCTTCTATTGGCGCGATCCGCAATATTACGTGGAATGGAACAGCTCATGGGTAAAACCGTCGCATGCGGCTAAAAATATTGCCCTGGCCCGCAACACCAGGAAGAAGCTGCAGCCGTTTATCGTAGGGTCCTATATCAACGTGCCGGACCAAGGCATTAAATGCTCCGGTCCCGTCTATTACGGCAAGAACTTCGCGAGACTGCGCAGAGTGAAAGCCAAATACGACCCGCAAAACGTGTTTAACAACCCTCAAAGCATTCCTCCGGCAAAATGATAAAACGAAAAGGCAGCGGATCCCGGACTTGAACTACAAGTCTGGGGCCGCTGCCTTCTTGCTCTTTTATGCATCTATCCGTATTCCATACTCCACGCCTCGAACCTTCGAGAAAACCATCGTATCCCGCAGCGAACCGTCTTTGGCGCGTTTTTCGCTGCGCAAAATCCCTTCAAGCTTAAACCCGGACCGCTCGGCAACTCTAGCACTTTTCGTGTTGCGCGAATCGCAGCGGATCTCGATCCGGTTAGCCTCTAATTGATGGATAGCGAACTCCGTAATCGCCTCCACCGCTTCCGATATGTAACCCTGCCCAGCGCAAGATGTCCTTACCCAGTAGCCGGTTTCAAAATTCCGTGCCTGCCAATCCATCCGGTGAAGCCCGCTGCTGCCAACTAATTGACCGGTTTCTTTATGAATAAGAAGCAGCCGCATATCCGTCCGTTCCAGAAATTCGAGCCGGGACTTTCTGATCCCAATCTCAGACTCTTCTATCGTAGGAATTTGGTTCGCCCAAGGCATCCATGGGCGCAGCTCCTCAATGCTTTCCACTACTGCCTCGTTAACGGCCGCACCGTCTCCAAATAAAGGAGCACGAATAAGGAGCCGAGCGCTCTCAAAGCTTTCGGGTATAGTCAGCAGGATTGGATTTATACCGGATTGACTCATCGGCTCATCTCTCCCCTATTTCATAATGTTATTTTCATACAATTATAGTCCCCTGTTGTATGGGCCCGCAACGATTCCTTTTTGCACCACTTGCTCCGGCATAAGAGGAACAGTATGATGGGAAGATTGACTATCACAACTAGAAGGATCAGGACAACATGAGAATTAGAGATTGGGACCGGAATTTAAAAATCCGGCTATTAGGAGAGACCTGCTTCAACGTTATCTTTTGGGTGTTCTACCCGTATCTGTCGATCTATTTCGCGCAATCCTTCGGCAAAAGCTGGACCGGTATCCTGCTCATCCTGTCGCAGGCTTTATCCGTGCTCGTTAACTTATTCGGAGGTTATTTCGCGGACCGGCTTGGGCGGAAAAAGATCATGGTGTTCGCAGCCAGCGGACAAGCCGTTGGTTACGGCATTTTCGCCTTTAGCGCAGCTCCATGGCTGGATGCCCCCGCCATTGGCTTTATCGGCTTCAGCCTTGCCAGCTTATGCGGCACCTTGTACTGGCCGGCCAGCCAGGCCATGGTAGCGGACGTTGTACCGGAGGAGCACCGTTCCGGTGTCTTCGCCGTCTTTTACACGGCGGTTAATATGGCTGTTGTCATCGGCCCGTTGATCGGCGCCTCCTTCTTTCTGGATTCGCCTTCCGTCATCTTGTTTGCAGCGTGTGCAGTCTGCTTGCTTGTTGCCGTATTGCTTGCCTCTTTTACAAGAGAGACGCTTTCGGCGGACATGCTCCAAGAGAAGCGCAGCGGCAGCAAGCCGTGGTATACAGCAGTGGCGGCGCAACTCCAGGATTATAAGGTTATTGCCTCGGACCGCGTATTCCTGCTGTTCATCATAGCCGGTGTTCTGTTAGCCCAGACCTTTATGCAGCTGGATTTGCTTTTCCCCGTCTTTCTGAAAGAGACGATTGACTCGACTACGATACTCGCTTACGGGAACTGGAGCTTCCAATTGTCCGGCGAGAAGCTTTTTGGACTCATCGTATCGGAGAACGGATTGTTTGTCGCCTTGTTTACGGTTGCCGTAACCAAATGGATGCTGCAATTCCGCGACCGCTTTGTATTCATCGGAAGCGCGCTGCTATACGCGGCCGGAATTGCGATGTTTGGTCAAATGTCCACGTTCTGGGGCTTGACCGCGGCGATTGTTGTATTTACGCTTGCGGAGCTGATGACAGCCGGACCGCAGCAGACGTTTGTATCCCGGCTGGCGCCGGAGCATATGCGCGGGCAATATTTCGCGGCTTCCAGCCTGCGGTTTACGCTTGGGCGAACGCTGGCTCCGATCTCCATTCCGCTTAGCGAATGGATCGGTTATGACGGAACGTTTGCCCTTCTGACCGTGCTTGCCGTGCTGTCCGCGGTAATCTATTACAGGATGTTTAACCAGTTCGATAAACAAACGTCTTAAGAAAAAGGTTAAAGGCTGAACCCCAAGGTTCAGCCTTTTTAACATGCTAGGTTCTAACCACAAGCTTCCCTTTGAAAAACAGCTCGGAGACTTCCGTCTCATCCAGCTCGCCGTCCAGGATCCGCTTCACGTCCTCCAACGTTTCGTACAGGGACAGCCATTCGCCGGCCTTATTCGTATAAGGCTCCGAGACGTAAAACGGCTGAGCCAGATAAGACTCCAATCTCTCCCCCCGTCTATACAGCTGCGAATCGGAATCCGTTATTTTATCAAGCCCGTGCTTGGTGACAATCAATCGCAGCTCTCTATAACGGCGAAGCAGCTTGCGGGCGCGTTGCTGCAGCGCAAGATGCGCCGCATCCAAGTAATTGCCTTCCGAGATCGTCGAGGTGGAAGTAATAGGATCGATAGCCGGATAAATGCCGCGGCTGATCAAATCCGAATCGAATCGCCATAACGTATCGAGCGGCCCGTAAGCTTCTGCAGCCGAATCGTCCGCAACCGCGTAAGCCATATCGACCAACGCAACCGTGATTGGTCTGGCACCCGCTTCCTTCAAGCTTTCCTTGAGCGAGAAAAGCTCTCCGCTTAATACGGTGCTGCGGTCAACGCCCAGCAAAATATCCTTCTCTTCGCGGAGCTTAACGATCTGTTTGTATATGTCATTCCTTGTTGCAAGTACGTATTCGGATTGATCTTTGACATGGCTAATGCCCGGAGCATCGGTACCCGGATCCCAAAAAATCGTCGTATAACCCCGTTTGTTCATCCGGTGCATAAATTCGGCCAACAACACAAGCTGCCCCATATTGGGTCTGGCCACAAAACCAACCGTTCCGCCCCGCACGACAGGTGCGAGCAAATCCAGCGCTTTAATTCCGGTTTCGATCATCCTCATCCCGCTCCCTCGAATAATGAGTTCATCAAGACTGCAACCTGCCAATGCGGCTAAAGCAACCAAAGTGCGGACCTCCGCGCGGCCGACGGGTATTTTCCCCGTACAGAGATTGGAGACGGTTGCTGCCCGAAGACCGGCTGTCCGTGCCGCGGAGGTAAGATTGGGTACGCGACGGCGCAATAGCGGAACGTTAAGCTGTAGCTCTTCCTCCATTTTTTAGCACCTCCTTACTTTATATAGTAATCATAATTACTCTAAAGCGCAATGAATAATTGTAAATAAATGTGAACGAAAATGGAATATCCCAATCTGCCGCCTTCCTATTTTTAACAAGAAATTTGTCCTATTATATGCTACGATAAGGTTTGAATAAGTAGATCAACTCTAGTATTGGAGGCGCTTTCAGAAGATGAGTCAAGAACAAGTAGCTGAAGGATATTTTGGAGAATTCGGTGGCAGCTTTGTCCCGCCCGAGCTGAAGGAAGTATTGGACTACTTAAGCGCGCAATTCAACAAGTTCAAGGATGATCCGGAATTTAAGGAAGAATTGGATTATTATCTGAAGGAATACGTCGGCCGCGAAAATCCGCTGACTTACGCCGAGCAGCTGACGAACGCCTGGGGCGGCGCGAAAATCTATCTGAAGCGCGAGGACTTGAACCATACCGGCGCTCACAAAATCAATAACGTGGTTGGCCAGATTCTGCTCGCCAAACGAATGGGCGCCAAACGCGTCATTGCCGAGACCGGCGCCGGCCAGCACGGCGTTGCAACGGCAACCGCCTGCGCGATGTTTAATATGGACTGCGTCATCTATATGGGCGCGGAGGATACGCGCCGTCAGGCGCTGAACGTATTCCGGATGGAGCTGCTTGGCGCAACCGTCGTGCCGGTAGACAAAGGTCAAGGACGCCTGAAGGATGCCGTTGACGAAGCGCTGAACGATCTGGTTGCCAACTATAAAAACACGTTCTATCTCCTCGGTTCGGCCGTAGGCCCGCATCCGTTCCCAACGATGGTCAAGCACTTCCAATCGATCATCAGCGAAGAATCGAAGCGTCAGATTCTGGCCAAGGAAGGCCGTCTTCCGGATGCCGTTATCGCCTGCGCTGGCGGCGGCAGCAATGCGATTGGCGCCTTCGCCCACTACATTGACGAGCCATCCGTACGCCTAATCGGCGTTGAACCGGATCAAGCTCCAACCTTGACCGAAGGCGTGCCTAGCATCATCCACGGCTTCAAATGCCTCGTGCTGCTCGATGAGGAAGGCAATCCTAGAAAAACGTACTCCATCGCCGCAGGTCTCGATTATCCGGGCATCGGACCGGAGCACAGCCATTTGAAAGTCAGCGGCCGAGCGGAATACGTTACGGTAAGCAACGAAGAAGTTCTAGCAGCGTTCCAGGAGCTGTCCCGTACGGAGGGCATTATCCCTGCGCTTGAAAGCGCGCATGCAGTTGCCCACGCGAAAAAGCTGGCACCAACCATGAGCAAGGACGAAATCATCATTATCAATCTGTCCGGCCGCGGCGATAAAGACGTGGAACAAGTCTTCCACATGCTTCATAAATAACGTTTGACTGCAGCTTCTGCCCCTTGGGCGTGGCTGCCTTTTTTTTGACTGTCCGGAAGCGTATACTTGGATTAGGCTTTTTTAGCCTGAAGCCGTTATGGAGCATAAGCTTACGAAGTAAGAATCAACACGAGCCGTCTAATCCTGGTTGTTCGTGTGATCATTCTTTTTGGGAGGTACATAAACAATGAGTTATGAATCGTATTTTTCGGAACGTAGAGAGCAGCAGCTGGAGGAGCTTAAAGAGTTTTTGAGAATTCCAAGCATTTCGGCGCTGTCTGAGCATAAGCAGGACATGGTTAAAGCGGCCGAATGGGTGGCAGGCAAGCTTGAGGCAGCTGGCCTTGAGAACGTAAAGATTCATCAGACGGCCGGACATCCGATCGTATATGCCGATCATCTTCATGCGCCGGGCAAATCAACGGTCCTTGTCTACGGCCATTATGACGTGCAGCCGGTCGATCCGCTTCATTTGTGGGAGACGCCTCCATTTGAACCAACCGAACGTGACGGCAAGCTGTATGCGCGCGGGGCAACGGACGATAAAGGGCAGGTATTCTTGCATATCAAAGCTGTTGAGGCCTTGCTGAAACAAGAGCTGCAGCTCCCGGTTAACGTGAAGTTCTGCATCGAAGGCGAAGAAGAGATTTCAAGCCCTAGCCTGCTGACTTTCTTGAACGAGAAGCAAGAGCTGCTCGCAACCGATGCCGTGCTGATCTCGGATACTTCCCTTATTGAAAAAGGCAAACCTGCCATCTCGACGGGTCTGCGCGGACTTTGCTCCCTCGAGCTGACCATTAACGCGTCGAACACGGACCTGCACTCGGGTACATACGGCGGCGGCGTTTCAAATGCGCTCCATGCGATGGTTGAATTGCTGGCATCTCTGCATGACAAGCAAGGCCGCATTACGGTGGAAGGCTTCTACGAAGGCGTTCCCGAGCTGACGGCAGCCATGCACGAAGAGTTCGAGAAACAGAAATTCAACGAAGAGCAGCTGAAGAAAACGCTTGGACTCGGCAGCTTGTACGGAGAAGAAGGCTATACGTTTGTAGAGCGCACCGGCGCCCGTCCAACGCTCGAGCTGAACGGCGTATGGGGCGGCTTCCAAGGCGAAGGCACCAAGACCGTTATTCCGAAGGAGGCACATGCGAAGATCACCTGCCGCCTGGTTGGCCAGCAGGATCCGCAGCGCATTCTGGATGCCATCATCGCGCATCTTCACGCGAACGTGCAGCAGGGCGTGAAGTTAACCGTGAAGCCGGGCGAAAAAGCGCGCGCCTTCGATATGGATCCGTCGATCCCGCTTCTGCAAACGGCTGCGGACGCATACGAGTCCGTATACGGCACACGTGCGTTATTTACCAAGGACGGCGGTTCGATCCCGATCGTCGAGACCTTCTCCCGCCAGCTGTCGGCGCCCGTTATCATGATGGGCTTTGGCCTGCCGGACGAGAATCTTCATGCTCCCAACGAGCACTTCAACCTCGAGAACTTCGACAAAGGACTTCTGACCATCGTGGAGTTTTTGAAAAGAGTATAACGAGACTTTAGGGGGAAAGCTCCAGCTTACCATCCCCGCAATTCTGTTGAGTCTAAAGCCGTTTGAGGTCAGGCCGAAAGAGGTCGTAAAAAAGCCGGGTGGGTATATGACCCTTCCGGCATCGGCATAACGGGAAGACTAATTGCTACCTTGCACGAAGTGCAGCATATTGCACGTAAATGAGCCGTTACGGAACTTTATGTTGCACGAAGTGGATGACGTAAAATAGTCTGTGTACCAAGATC